>JACRMQ010000003.1 GCA_016214905.1 Ignavibacteriales bacterium
AAACACCGATCCGCCAACTCCAATGAACGCACGGATAGAGGGGAAGAAACTTGGATAGACGAGTTTCCAGTGATTTCCGCCGTCGGTGGACCGATATATACCATCGTGAGAGTCTCCTGCAAAAAGAGATGACCCTACCGCAGCCATGGCAGTGATGCTGGTGACGCTGAATCCTGAGTCGATTCTTGTCCACACCGAGTCATCCCAGCGGAATACGCCCTGCCCACCTGCGAGAATTTTATTTCCCGCAGTTGTGATAGAAGTGATCGCATAACCATAACCATCTATTTTAGCATTGTACCAGCTAATACCGTCATTGTCCGATCGGAACACCCGTGCCGAATCGATCAAAGCAAAAATGCTCGACCCGGCTACTTCCAGTTTGTTGATGTTCAAATTTGTCAATCCAACATTGGATTCTATCCATGTATCGCCGTTGTCGTATGAGCGCTGCACACCGTCGCGCGCGAGGAACAGGAGACCTGCATGAACAGCCATCCAACCGCCGTTCCCGTCATAAGGAAACTGCGTCCAGTTCGCGCCGTTATCAGTTGACCGATAAAAGTACCCGCCAGATGTTGCAAAGACTGCCGAACCGGTGGTGGCAAGAGATATCACACTACCTCCTGTAGGCCCGTGGGTTTGAACCCATTGGGCTTGCAAGTTAATTGGAAAAATGCCTGAGCCAACCAAGCACAGAGAAAGAACGAGTAGAAATTTTTTCATGATGACCTTTTATTGTTTGATTAAATGATAACTTTAGCTGTTTTAATTATTTCATCAATAAAAGTTTCTTTGTTTCAACATAACTTCCGGTTTGTAAGCGGTAGAAGTAAACACCGCTCGGCAACTTTGACCCATCGAACTCAACTTCATAACTTCCCGCATTCTTATTTTCATTGACCAGTGTTGATACTTCGATGCCAAGTAAATCAAACACTTTCAGCTTTAAATGACTATTAATAGGTAATTGATAACGAATGGTCGTTACCGGATTAAACGGATTAGGATAATTTTGAAAGAGTGAAAATTCTTTTGGAATAACTTTTTCTTCTGATACTCCTGTGAGATTCGAATTACCATCGATCGATTGTCCAAGTATGTCACCCGCCGTACTTGGAGTACGGTAATCCGTCCAGACTGCTATTAAACCGTTACTATTATTTGCTACTATACTTGGAGAAGTTGAATTCGTAGTAAGTATTATACCGGATGGCGACCACAATAATGACCCCGCAGTATTAATTCGTTGAGCATATATTCCAATTTGTCCGGGTGAGCGAACATCCTGCCATGCAGTTATGAATCCTCCCAAACCATCGCTGCAAACCTTTGGCATATACTGATTACCGGCTACCGTGCAAACCGGAATACCGTTCGTGTCCCACTGTGCTACGCCGGATGCATCAATTCGTTGACCGTAAATGTGCGAGTTCGGGCTGGATCTTTGATCTCTCCATACAAGAACAGCGCCGCTAATGCCGTCACCGATCATATTGGCACTCCATTGATCGTAGGGTGCAACGGATATTCCCACTCCTTTTGGGGTCCATAAAATTGTTCCGGATGAATCGATGCGTTGAGCATAAATATCTCTACTTGTACCGCTGCGATAATCGTTCCATGCAACTATCGCTCCATCGGCTCCGTCGCTGACAATTATAGGTGAATCGGTTACATTACTATCAATGAGTGCAATACCGTCAATGGGCCATTGAATGTTACCGGAGGAATCGATTTTCTGTGCGTAAACCGCGTTGGTTGTATTCCGATAATCTCTCCAAGCTATAATAGCTCCGCTGACACCGGATTTGACAACAACAGGATAGCGGTCGAAATTTTTTGCAACGGTGCATATTGCAACTCCGTCAATATTCCATCTGATATTTCCTGTTGAATCAATGCGTTGCGCGTAAACGTCGTAGTAGCCGCCGTTAGTTTGTTCCCATGTAATTATTGCTCCACCCGATCCATCATCTGTAAGTGTCGGGATTAATTGAGTATTGAGTGTATTTGAAATAAGGACTCCGTCATTTGTCCATCTGACTGATCCCGCCGCGTCAATTCTTTGAGCATAAATATGATATGAACCATCGCGTCTATCCTGCCATGTTAATATTGCACCGCCGTATCCGTCGCTAATAATTTGAGGAAATTGTTGATTGTTTGCCGCTGTGGTGATAGCAACGCCATTGGTGGTCCACATTGCATATCCTTTTGAAGATAATCGTTGAGCATAGATATCAAAGTTAGATCCATCCCGGTTATCAGTCCAAGCAGCTATCACGCCACCGTTACCGTCTGTTGTCACGACCGGGGATGCTTGATCACCTGTAGCATTGCATATTAATGTATTGAATGCAGGATCGTTACTCCACTGAGAGCATAAAGAAGTGATCGATATTATGAGGAGAAAAATCTGGATAAAAAAAGAACGTATCATAGCGGATAACCTTTATATAAATTATAGAACAATTACAGCGACTGATTCGTCGTGTTACGATAATTAACTTTTATATGTAATTATCGCATGCTGTGTCAAACGAAAAATCCGCCTGATACAGAAGCATTTCAAATATTAATTTAAACGATATTAATATAAGAGTAAATTATCCGATTGTCAATGCTAAATATCCTTCGATGAGAAAGTCAGTGAAAATTAGAATTCAGGGTAAGGAATTCGATAATAATGAAGAAAAAAAACGGCTCACGTTTATGCGCGAGCCGTTGTGCTGAGAGAATCAGTCGATATCAATACAAAAACATCGGCTTGCCGAGGAGGTGAGCTACTTTTGGTTTGTATTGGTCGATGTCGTATAACTCGTCAACATCAACACGCTTTTTACCTTCTGTAATTATGTTTGCTGAAACAGTTGTGTATTTTCCATCGCGTAAAGCTACCATTCTGCCAGATTGTTTTTTCAAAATCAAATCTGTTGCCAGGTAACCGTAGCTTGTAGAAACCATGAGATCGAGAGCGTCGGGTGCGCCGCTGCGCATTAAGTATGCAATCTGTTGGTAAACAGTCCTTACACCTGATCTTTGTTCAATTTCTTTGGCAAGGTAATCGCCGATACCGCCGAGTTTTTTATGTCCATACGCGTCGGCTTCGCCCGAAAGAATCATTTGTCCGCCAATCGGCTTTGCTCCTTCCGAAATTGTCATGATAGCATACTTGCTCGGGTTGCCATTCCTATCTTCGATCAAATATTTGACAAGCTTATCGGTATCAAAATCAATTTCAGAAATAATCGCGCGGTCAACACCTGCGAGATAAGCCGAGATGAGAGATGTTTCGCCGGAGTATCTTCCGAATAATTCCACAACCGCTATGCGCTCGTGAGAACCGGTTGGTGTGCGCAATGCGTGAAGGAATTCTACGCTGCGTGTAACTGCCGTTGAGAAACCGATGCAATAATCTGTGCCGTGAACATCGTTATCCATTGTTTTCGGGATGCACACAACCGGGAAACCTTCTTTATGCAAACGCACCGCGTAACTTAAAGTGTCATCACCGCCGATAGCTATCAACGCACCGATCTGTAAGTGTTCAAGAACCCGAAGTATGTGCTTGGTGCAGTCGACAGTTTTTTCGTTTTCGGCAACCTGATAAGATGATTTCAAAAACTCCGGCACTTCATTGGGTTTAACTTTTGCCGGATTTGTTCGTGATGTATGCAAATACGTTCCGCCTGTTCTATCGATTGTCCGAGTATTTGTCTTTGTCAGATGAACCAGATTTTCGTTGTATGATGTAGGGTCTTCAGGATTAAAATAAAGCAAACCCGCCCAGCCGCGTCGCAGACCAATCATCTCGTGGCCTTCTTCAGCCGCCCGGTATACAGCCGCTTTTATACATGGATTTAAGCCGGGAACGTCGCCGCCGCCCGTTAATATGCCAATTTTCATTTTATTTCTCTGTAAATGTTTTAATTTTGTTCTAATTTCAGTATAAATTTAATCAAAACAGACTGATTATCAAAAAATCAGGTTTCTTGCATTTCGCGAAAACTCTCACTATTTTCCGATTAACTTAGATATTCTCGGACTAAAATTCTATATGAGTGATTAATGGAAATGATAGAGAATCCATTTTCTCTTTTTGAACAAGAAGATCGAAAGCTTTTCGAAAAAATTGCCGTTCATGACGAAGGAGCTTTATTTTCACTCCTTGATCGTTACTCACCATTTATGTTCAGTGTCTTGATGCGGATGATGAGATCGGTGGAAGATGCGGAAACGATAATTCATGATACATTTATTGAAATCTGGAACAAGAAAGAGAAATATGCCAAGAGCGATGATATCACTTATTATGAACACCTTTTAAAAGTTGTTCGTGAACGTGCGTTATCAACAGAGCGATTGAAACATTTAAAAAAGCAGAGTCAACAACCCGGGCATCAAATTCTTCCTATTTATTCCGAGCACGTGTTATCGCAGCCGCCGAATATTCCGCTGCGGAGCGAAATATTGCAAAATCTGATTAATGTATTCTTGCAATTAACTGAAGAAGAACAGCAGGTGCTCGCGATGGCTTTTTATGAAGGATGGTCACAGCGTGAAATCGCCAAACGATTATCGATACCGGCATGGACGATCAATTGGAGCTTGCGCAAAAGTTTAAATTCGATTGCGTCGGTTGTTTTTGGATTACATCCGGCGGATGATGAAACGCATCCCAAGAAATATACCGAAATGTGTGCCGGTTATGTTGTAGGAATTTTACCGTCCGAAGATTTAAAAGAATTCGTCGATCATCGGGAAGAAAATTGTGTTACTTGCTCTGCAGAAATAGCACGCTTGAAAAACGCGATTTTTTTGCTACCCTTCGGTTTACCGCAAATTGCGGTTTCCCCGGAGCTGCGAGATCGGATACAGTTTTCAATTCAGCTTGTTGAGGTTGTAAGAGCGAGCAATCAACCGAGAGAAGAAGCGCAAGAAGCGGAGAAGGTGGGTGCAATAACGGATGTAATAAAAGAATCTGGTGAAATTAAAATTGAAAAAACCAGAGTATTTAAATGGTTACCGGTTATTTTGGCCGGTGCGCTCATTGTGAGTATTGCGTTGAATGTTTATTTCTTCTCAGATAGAAATAAAAACAATAGACCGGTTGATATAGATTCATCGAAAATCATTCTGCAACAAGATGTGGAAAAGAAAAATCTGCTTCTTGGAATTCTTGAAAAAGAAAAAATCGATATCGTATTTCTAAAATCGGAACAAAAAAATAATAATCAATTCGGAAAAATAATCTGGGATCAGGTTACAAGGTCTGCTTTGCTTCAGGTTTCATTACCGATGTTGAATGATAAAGATTCAATTTATTCTCTCTGGCTAGTCACTGCTGATCATATGATCAAGGTTGGGAATTTCAGTAGCAGAGGAGACGATAAAAAAGAAAAAATATTCCGTCTTCAACTTCCAACCGATGTGGCAAGAAATGAGATAAAAGAATTTTGGATTACTCTTGAGCAGGATGAAGGATCAAGCAAACCTTCTTCCAATCTGATGCTGAAAGGTTACTCGAAAATAAAATAATTATCTTACAAAATAATTTATCATCTTGGAAACCAATTTTGCCGTCGTTAAATCGGGATGGTGAAATCGTTCAATCGGGGCGAGTTCGACCACGTCGCATCCTACAACATGTTTCCGTTCTCCTATTTTTGCCAGCAGTCGCATTGTTTCATCCCAAAGTAATCCGTTCGGTTCGGGAGTCCCTGTCGAAGGCATGATAGATGGATCGAATCCATCAACATCGAAACTTACATACACATGATCGGATAATTTATCTAAAGGAAAATCGTACCAGTATTTTAGAAGTTTAGCGTATTTGCCACCGCGGATTTCATGAGCGTAAAGAGTTGTAACTCCGCGTTCTTTAATGAATTCTGCTTCTTCGATAGACTGAGCGCGTATGCCGACTTGCACGAGTCGGGGTGGATCTAAATATTCGCACACCCGCGCCATCACAGATGCGTGTGAGAATTTTGTGCCTTGATATTCATCCCGCAGATCGGAATGCGCGTCGATATGAAGAACCGAAAGATCGCGGTAACGCTCTGCGTATGCCGCTATCGATGCCTGAGATATAGTATGTTCGCCGCCCAACATTACCATAAATTTATTAGCGGAGATTAATTTCTTTGTAGTAGAATAAATTAATTCCAGCGCGTTTTCGGGAGATCCGGCGTTAACGTCGAGCGGTTCAAGTGTCGCGATGCCGAATTGTCTGTGCACTTCCCGTCCTGTTTCTTCATCATAGAATTCAACGAAATGCGACGCATCCAGAATTGCCGAAGGACCTTTCGATGTCCCTCCGCCGTAGCTTACGGTTCTTTCGTACGGAACGGGAACGATGACGACGCGAGAGTTTTCGAACTGGCAAAATTCCTCTTCAATTCCGAGAAAATTTTCTTCAACTGGTAATGTCTTCCACATATATTTCATCCGATGCAATTGATTTTTACGGTTGAAATATAATTGAATCGCTGCTGAAAAACAATTTTTTGCATATCATGAAAATTTCTCATAACTTCATTCAACTCCTCTTTTATATGCGAGTAACTAAAGAATATATATTGATTATGGCGCTGATTTTTATCTGGTGTCTGCTTCTAACCGGACCCCCGGTAACTGCTTCTATTGTTGGAAGTGATAACTCGGTAGTCAAAATATTATATCGTTTTTATTCACCTATCTGCCATCAATTCGATTCACATTCGATACATATCTTCGGATATAAATTCGCGGTTTGCGCGCGATGCTCGAGTATTTATTTCGGCTTTTTTATCGGTGGAGTTGCACTTCTGTTCATCAAACGGTATCATGTCAGGTCAAATATAAAATTGTGGATGATCGCTGCGTTGCCAATGATAATCGATGTAGCATTTGATATGATCGGCATTCATTCCGCCACGTTATTATCAAGGGTCTATACAGGTTTTTTATTCGGTATTGCCGCCGCAATAATACTTATTCCAAATCTTCACGACGCAATTAATTCATTATCGATACAATTATTTTCATTTCGTAGGAGTTCTTCATGAATCAAAAACCAGACAAGCTTATCCCCGCATTGTATGGCGGTGTTATTATGGCTCTAATCTCTGCCATTCCGTTTATAAATTTCATAAATTGCTTTTGTTGCGCAGGAATAATGTTGGGTGGATTTCTCGGTGTGTTTTTTTATAAGAATAATTTTACACCCGGCACGCCGCCGTTTACATCGGGAGATTGTATGGGTGTTGGCGCCCTTGCCGGCGTGTTCGGTGCCGTTATGGGAACCGTGCTCGCATTCTTATCTCTGATGTTATTCGGAAATGTTATGGGTGAATTCATTTTCAGCATGATTCGAAATATGAATTTAGAATTACCTCAGGAAGCATTGGATGCTATGGAAGAATCGATGTCTGCCGGTGTGACATTTATTTCGATGTTCATTCAGTTGATCATGAATCTTGTTATCGACGCGATATTCGGATTGCTCGGTGGTTTGATTGGATACAGCGTTTATAAACCGAAAGGTGTTATACCGCCGGCTCCAATGTCTCCGCCGCCTCCGCTGCAATAATTGAATGAAGTTCGTAGGGATATTTTTTTGTTGTTTGATTTTTTGTTTTTGCGACGCTTCTGCTAATAGTTATATTTTTGCAGAAGCGTCCGATTCTTCATTTGAAATAATAGGGCGGAGGTCGTTAATCAGAATCCTACCCGATGAGCAGCGTGTCGAATGTATCGATACTATCACCCTGCACCGCATAAATGCCGGTAAAGATTTTGTATGCAGATTCATGCCGATCTATCATATCGATGAAGTGACAATATCAGGTGATCGGATAGAATTCGAATTCGATAAGGGTATATTTTCTATCGAAGATATGCCAGAAGATTCTATAATCGATCTAGTTTTAAGTTATTATGGAGAATGGAAACAGCGTTCTGAATTTTCCACGGTAACAAATGGATTTGCCTTGCTGAGGGATGTGGAGTTATTTCCAATCATCAGCGGTATCTTGAGATCTGTTAGATTGACAATCGACGTCCCGGATGGATGGAAAACTGTTGCTGTCGGTGAGTTGAAAGAAGTACGAACAATTTTCGACAGATCGATATATCATTGGGAATGTGATCAGCCGTTATCCGAGATCGGATGGATTTGCGCCGGAAATTATTGGTCTAAGGATTCTCAATCGGAAAAAATAAAATACAGTTGCTACGGGAACGAAAACGATTCAACATTTATTGTTTCATCAATCCCGTTGGCGCGTGATGCGATTGAATATTATAGTTCAGAATTCAGTCCGTACCGATTTAAAAACTTATCCATTGTTGAAGTTGAAGATTGGGTAGCCGGCAGTAATGTACTGGCGATAGCCGCGCCGTCGTTCATACTTGTCAAAAAACTCGCGTTTACCACGCACGATCAATTCAACCTTATTGAGTCTATACTCGCGCATGAAATCGCTCATCAGTGGTGGCCCCTGACGGTTTTCATTGATCGCTCAGATGCGGCATTCCTTGCCGAAGGTATGTGCGAATACTCATCGATTCTCTTCCATAAAGAAAAAGGATTGATGACGGGTCGCGATTCGTTATCGCATCATCCGCTATTACGCCCGCTTTTAATTCGTGTCCAATCCGGTCAGGATATACCGTTGCAGCTGCTCATCGATTTACGCACTCTTACCACGCATTACCTTAAAGCAACTTACGTTCATCATATGCTTCGTTCAATGATCGGTGAATCTGATTTTATGAGATTATACCGTACCTATGCGAGGCAGTTCGAGTGTAAAAAAGTTCACCTCGAAGATTTTCAATCGCTTGCCGAATCATTATCATCAACATCACTCGAATGGTTTTTTAATCAGTGGATTAAGAAAAGCGGGATACCGCGGTTGAAGCTTTATAACGTGCGTACTCAACAATCTGATTCGGGATGGAAAATAAAATGCAGGATTAGAATTGTGGGATACGATAAATTTTCGGTTGTCTGTGAAATTGGTGTGAACACTGCTGATGGATTAGAAAGGAAAAATATATCGCTCGGGTTCGATTCTACGGGGAAATATACGAACGATGTTCCGTTCGAAATGATCACGAAGACAAAACCGACTAATATTCAGTTAGACCCAACGGGTGATTTTTTGAAGATGCAAAAACTACCGCCAAAGATAAGCGATTTACGGGAACCGTCGGATGGAGTTATGATAGTCGGGACACAATTGCACTCGGAAGAGCTTCGAGAAATGGCGATGCGTGATTCAATAGAGATGCAAAAAGCGGGATGGACATTGAGGATTAAACCGGACAATTTGGCAACTCTCCGCGATTTGCAGAATGAAAGAGTGTTTATTTACGGCAAGCCGGATGAGAATAAAGTTACCGCGGAAATTGATGATAAGTTTATACACAGATTCCGGAATGATTCTTTGGTAATCAATAACGAATTATTTTTTGATAGTTCCACTGCTTTGATCGAAGCAATAGACAATCCATATTTTGCTAACGGATTAATGATTAGAATTGTGCCTTTCAGTGAAAAAGCGAAGCCGGAATTGATGCCGTACGATTATTCATGGATCATCGTCCGCGGACGGGATAAAATAGTTTCAGGTGTATGGGATGTTAAGGATGAAGATTTGGTTGTGGAGTTAAGATGATTATTTTATCACTGATAATTCGGATTCTACACAGATTATCACAGATTGTTATCTGTGTAATCCGTGTTTGATTCGTACTTCATACTGCACGAATCGATAAATTCTATTCTGGTGAACCGATAGATCGATTTATTCCTCTAAGTATGTCGAGTCGAAATTCCATCCATCCGTCAACTTGAAAATATTGTACGCGTAGCCGGTGTCTTCCACCGGTAATAATAGCATAATCAAGTTTTGAACCGTGTTGCGACCAGTTATCAATTACAAGAGCATCATCTACCCATACGCGCACTCCATCGTCACTGATGGTGCGTAATGTGAATATTCCTTCCTCAAGTATAACACTTCCTTCCGCTTCGAAAGCGAACCGTTCCTGCGGCAACTCCGGAAATTTGGGACGATACCATTCAAAATCCAAACGGGGTACCTGCTGAATTAAAATTGGCTGGGTACCAAGCAGTTGATTGAAGGCTTCATATTTATTTAGTGGATTTGTACTATCTGTCCATGTGAAAAATCTTACATTCCAATCGATTGAAGGTGCAAAATGTTCAAAAGAGAATTGATACGACGTTCCTTCCGCATACAATTTACCTCGTGGCGAAGTTGTCGATTCACCTTGATAATTAAGGACCATAGACCAGTTTCCAATAGAATCTTTCATAGGAGTTACGGTAATTGTATCCCCGATTTTTCCACCAACCGCAGAGATCATTTCTATTCCATGCTTCTGTATGACACTCCAGTTCCCTTTGGGACCGAGCGTTCTTAATCGAAGAGGAAGTTCATGCAATGATTTCACGGGCCAGAGTTTTGGTGATTGGTAATCATAAGGTCCCCATTCATCGACAATGATTGCGGAACGGTCCATCTTAGATATTGGAGCTGCCGGAATGACTCCTTTGCGGGAATCAATTTTCGGTGCTAAAGTTAAATAATCCTTCGGAACCTCGATATTGGTTTCACTGATGGAATCAGATAAAGTGTTTCCTTCTGAATCAAAGTCTGTGGTATCGCGAAAGATTGTAGCAGTATCTACATTCATCCATTGATTATTCAATAATGCAATACCCGACGTGTTCAGTACTTTCGTACCTCGTTTATTTCCTTCAAAAATATTTTTCTCTATCTTGTAATCACGACTTCGTGTATCCCGGTATTTCGGATATCCCCAATCGGATGGTGCAATCGGTGTTGCCCAAAGAGTTACCGCAGTCGTATCTCCATGGAAACGATTTGCAATGATTGAATTATCTTGTCCATGTTCGATTGCAACCCCGACGCGATTATTTTCAAATTGATTTCCTACAATCTTTGATTCGTAACTGTATCCACCCCAAATTCCGTAATCACATCCCGCAAGTCGGTTGGAAATAAAACTATTCCGGCTGAATGTTGCTTCAATACCGTTGGCAGAAGCAAAGCTGAAATCATTTCCATAGAGAAGATTATCGTTTGATCCGCCTTTACCGCTGTCCATAGTAGTTTGTCCCGCCCAGAGGAAAAATCCATCTCCACCATGTGTTGCAGAGTTGTAAGCAATAACATTATTGGAGCTTTGTTCATAAAGAAGCAGGTTGGCAGAATCTTGGCCACGATTGTAGAATCCATGACTATAACCGCGCACATTGTAATCAAGTTTGTTATACGTAATCTCATTGTTGCAGGAACGGTATAAACCGATCCCAAGCCCTGAGTTGAAAGAAAAATTGTTGCCGGTTATTCGAATATGATTGCTTCGTGTGATGAGAAGTCCATTCATCCCTTGCACACAAATGTTATTCCTGATGATACCGCCGTTTACAGAAGATAGATAAATTCCTGCGCCATAACGGAGCCATTCATCTTTTTCGTTGTGATGAAACGAAAGCCAGTCGAGCAAGCTTTCATGTTCGATAAGACTGAACAAACGCGGCTTCCAATTGTAACTGACATCATTATCAATAAGCTCAAGGTTATCCGTGCCTCGTACCAGAATTGCAATTTTGTAACCGTGAATATGTGCATTAATAATGCGGATATTTTTACCTCCTTCAATACGAATGGCAACTCCTGAATAAGTATCCGGATCTTCATCTCCATTTTTTCCTCTAAGAGTCGCGCCGGCAAAATCTACTGTAATATTATCACCTCGGATAGTGATGACTGAAGAATCAGTTGAAGAAGGTGGACTCAGTGAATAAACCTGTGGTTTAACTATTACCGAATTTGAAATAACAAGCCCGGCATGTAATTCTATTGGAATTGATCGTTGTGCCGAATTCTTGTTGAGGGTAACAAGAAACAGGAGATGAATGATTATAATTCGTTTCATAATGAATGATTATACGAAAGATAGATGAGATGTGCAATGAGAGGAGGGATTACCTGATTACTTCACTAACTTTATTCTAAATGTGGTTCCCTTGCCAATTTTGCTTTCTTTAACAAAAAGTTTTCCTCTGTGGTAATCCTCAATGATGCGTTTTGAAAGACTCAAGCCCAAACCCCATCCGCGCTTCTTTGTGCTATAACCTGGGCGGAAAATATCTTTTTTATATTTCATGTCGATACCTTTACCGGTATCTTTTGCATCAATGAATATTGATTTACCTTTTTGCTGAATCGAAAAAATAATCGATCCGGTATTTTCTTCCATAGCATCGAGCGCGTTCTTTATCAGATTTTCAATCACCCACTCGAATAATTCTCTGTTGATCGAAGCGGATAGTTGTTCTGATGAATCAACGGACATCAGAATTTGATTCTCTTTGCCGAATCGCGATGGCAAACGTTGTCTGTAATATCCGATGACCGATTCGATAACTTCTTTGATATTTTCATCTTTCAAAGACGGTTTGGAACCTATCTTAGAAAACCTTTCCGTGACTTTTTGCAAACGATTAAGATCGTGTTCCATCTCGGCGAGCGTTCCCAGTTGCTTTGGATCGTCGGCAGATCGTTCGCGCATCATTTCTATCCACCCCATCAAACTCGAAAGCGGTGTGCCAAGTTGATGGGCGGTTTCTTTCGCCATCCCCACCCAGATGTTGCTTTGCTCGTTACGTTTGATGTAGCTGAATCCGATATAACCGAGTAATATAAACATTCCTGCAACCGCGATTTCGATGTACGGAAGCCACCGAAGTTTAGTAACGAAACCTGATTCACCGTAATGAAGAAGCTGAACCAATGAATCTGTTGGCGAGGTTCTGATGATAACGCGAATGGGCGGATTTTGCTCATCTAATTTTAAAATATAAGAAGCGAGAAATTGCTCTTGATCGGTTGTAGATAAAGTCGTGTCAATTTGAATATTGCGTACACTTAATCGTATATCGCTGAGCAGATGATTCTGATCGTCGGTAAGCGCCATCGGGAAGTCGATGGATTGAAGCACTACCTCATTGAAAATAAAACTAACTTCCGATTGATCGAACGGTGAGTTAACAAGAAATTCAAGCGATCGCGCATAAAGATCGGCAACTTTCCGTTCTTTAATTAAAAGCTGCTTAACGATATAATGAGTATAAAATAAAGTGCCGACTACAATGACGACTGCAACGATAATAAGAATCAATTTGATATTTGCAGAACGGGGAGAGCGCATCTTAGATTACTTAGTGAATATGGTTTGATCTCTGCGCGCGCCGACTGAAACGATGCTCACTGAGCATCCGGTAAGTTCTTCCATTGCATCGAGGTATCGTTTAGCGTTTAATGGAAGATCGTTCAAATTCTTTGCATGCCGTGTTGAAGATTTCCATCCGTTAAACAGAGTATAAATCGGTTTTACGTTTTCAAGTGAACGTGAATCGGTTGGATAAGATTTTAACGGTTTGTTGTCTATTATATATCCGGTGCAAATTTTCAGTTGATCGAAATTATCCAATACATCTAATTTGGTTACGGCAATTTCTGTTATTCCGTTTATCATCGCAGAATAGCGCAGCATTGAAGCATCAAACCATCCACATCGGCGCGGTCTTCCGGTTGTTGCGCCATATTCTCCTCCGATGGTTCGAAGTTGTTCTCCGGTTTCATCTTCTAACTCTGTTGGGAAAGGACCGTTTCCAACTCGAGTGGTGTACGCTTTTACAACTCCTAATACAGAATTGACAGCGGTGGGAGGGATGCCTAAACCTGTGCATGCGCCGCCGCTTGTCGGGTTAGAAGATGTCACGAAGGGGTATGTTCCGTGATCGATATCGAGTAACGCTCCTTGCGCTCCTTCAGCTAAAATATTTTTATTTTCTTTCAGCGCACTATTCAGAAAGAATGCCGTATCGGTTATGTATTCGTCGATCTGTTTATCGAACTGTTCGTACTGGTGAACAATTTCATCGATGTTCAATTCCGGGTTGTCGTAAATTTTTCTGAGTATTTGATTTTTTTCTTCGAGATTGCGTTTCAATTTATGAACGAATGTATCGCGATCGAGCAAGTCGACAATCTTAATCCCGACCCGCATAAATTTATCGATATACGCCGGGCCTATTCCTCTGCCGGTTGTTCCTATTTTTTCTGAGCCCTTTTCACGAATTGAATCGAGCAATTTATGATATGGCATAATCAAGTGTGCATTATGACTTATCAACAATCGTCCCGAAATATTTATGTTGAGCGATTGTAATTGTTTAATCTCATCCATCAGAGCGATAGGATCGATTACGACTCCGTTTCCGATAACGCAGGTAACTTGTTCGTGAAAAATTCCTGATGGTATGAGATGAAGGACATACTGTTTTTCCCCGATTACCACGGTGTGTCCCGCATTAGCGCCACCCTGATAACGAGCTACGATATCTACCGAATCGCTGAGGTGATCAACGATTTTACCTTTACCTTCATCGCCCCACTGGGCACCGACTATAATTTTAACTGGCATATGATCTAATAAATAAAAAACTCCGATGTAAAGCAATTACATCGGAGTTCGGTTAAATTGAGATCCATAATTAAACTTACTGAAAACTTGCAATCGCCTTTTTGACGGTTGGATAAAGATCGAAGACGGTTGTAAGTTTTGTAATTACAAGCAGACTCTCGATTTTCTTGGAAGCTGCAGCAATTTTTAAATCACCGCCTGAATTGCGCATGGTTGTCAGCCCGTTAATCAACATACTCAAACCGGAGCTGTTCATAGATTGTACACCGGCTAAATCAACAACGATTTTCTTCTTTTTCTTTTCCAAGAGAAGATGTAGGGTATCGTTCAGTTCAGTTGCATCCGGACCGCCTAAAACGTTTCCGGCCAAAGCAATTATTGTTATTCCATCGGTTTCTTTAGCAGACAGCTTCATAAAGTGCCTATGCTTTTATTGGTTTAACTTTTTTTCGCTCTTTATAGTTATTAAATTCCAAAACAATTGCAGATGCAATATAAATTGATGAATATGTTCCCGTGATAATACCTATGGTGAGGGCAAATGCGAATCCACGATTTACTTCACCACCAAAAAGAAAGAGTACAACTGTCACAATGAAGATTGTCCCCGATGTTATAATCGTACGGCTTAAGGTTTCATTCAAACCTTTATTCATTAATTCAAAAAGCGGGGTTGATTTATATATCTTCTGATTTTCGCGAAGCCGATCGAAAATAACCACTGTGTCGTTAACGGAGAGACCAACGAGTGTGAGAAACGCAGCGATCATGTTTTGATCAATTTCAAAATTTGTATAAGGTGTTAAACCGTCTACGAGCGAAATAATCCCAAGTACAACAAGCACGTCATGGAATAAAGCGACCACGGCTCCTACGCCGAATATGAATTTAAATCGAAAACCTACATATATAAGCATTGCGATAAGCGAGAATAAAACTGCTAAGTACGCTCCCCTACGCAACTCTGCCCCAACTTTAGCCCCGATTTTTTGTTCTTCAAGAACTTGCGGTTGAAGGTTTGCGAAAGATTTTTGCAATGATTCGCGTATTCGGTTACCGATTGTGGTGCCTTCGGCAAGCGCCTGAGTTCTGATTAGTAGTTTTTTAGGGTCACCGTAAGTTTTAATTTCTGATTTCGGAAATCCGGCACCATCCATCATGGAACGCACAGCACTTACATCTGGCGGTTGCTGAAATTCAACTACGAGCTCGGTTCCACCGGTGAAATCTAAACCGTAATCTAAACCACCCTTGAATAGGATGGAAAGCATACCGATTACAATAAGAGCACCTGAAATAAGGTACCATGTTTTCCGTGGTCCAAGAAAATCAATATTTGTTTTTCCAAAAAATCTCATATTCTAAACTCCGTATTTGGGATTAACCGAAACTGATTGATTTGCCGCGTTCGGTCATTATATCGAAAATCACGCGGGTGATTACGATTGCACTGAACATACTCGCAACGATACCGATCATCAGCGTCAAAGCGAATCCTTGAATGGGTCCGCTGCCGAATTGATACAGTATAACGCCGGTTATGAACGTGGTAACGTTCGAATCGAAAATTGCGGTGAAGGCTTTGCTGTATCCAACATCAATTGCTGCGGAAAGGGTTTTGCCTGTGACTGATTCTTCACGTATGCGTTCATAAATAAGCACGTTGGCGTCGACTGCTACCGCCATCGTTAAAATTATACCTGCGATACCGGGCAATGTAAGCGTACCCTGAAATCCCGCAAGAACTGCGAGTACGAAAAGAAGATTCAGCAGCAAAGCTATATCAGCCATTGTTCCGCCAATTCGGTAATAGAAAATCATAAATAGCATTGTTAAACCAAATGCAAGCAACGATGAAAATATGCCTTGACGGATCGAGTCTTCACCAAGAGAAGGACCGACGGTGGTTTGTTGAATGATATCCACCGGTGCGGGTAACGCGCCTGCTTTGAGCACGATTTCTAATAATTTTGCTTCGTCAACATTGTCCATACCGGTGATTTGTGAATTACCGCCGATAATTTTTTGCTGGACATTAGGAGCAGAGAAACACGCATTATCCATGATGATGGCGATGCGTTTGTTTACATTAGCGCCGGTTATCCGCGCCCAATCGCGAGAACCCTCATCGTTCATCTCCATCGTAACGATTGGTTTGTTATATGTAGGATCGATGGTGGCGCGAGCATTTACAATTACGCTTCCGGTTAGCTCCGGAACACGCTTAACTGCGTAGAGAGCATAATATTTTTTTCCTTCAGCGATAAAACTTTGCTTACCGGACCAAACGAAACCCATATCCGACGGAATTAAACGCTTTATTTCCGGGCGGTCAAGTATGCGCATTACTTTTGCCTTATTCTCTTCGGCAGTATACAACTCGCCGTTCCAGCCACGATCTTGCTGCGGGAGGGTTGTGGCGAGCGCGAAGAACGGATGTTCTTTCTTCGCCTGCTCTTCGGATTTGGCTTGATCTTCCGGAATTTGAGCGAGTGAACTATCGAGTCCGGTAGAATCACTTTTCACCGGTTTTTCTTCTTTAGCAATATTCTTAGAGGTATCAGACGTGGAATCTATAATCGGCTTGCCGGCAAGGGTTTTATCGATTGATTCATAGACCTTGGATGCAATCTCTGGTTCTATAAGGAGTTTGAATTCCAGTAGCGCTGTGCCTTGAAGCAGTTGACGGACTTCAGATTCTTTGCTTACACCCGGTAACTCCACTATGATTCGGGTTCCGCCTTGTTTCTGAATCGATGGTTCCGATACGCCGTATTGATCGACACGGTTTCTTACGATCTCCATCGCACGATCGATAGCATTGTCCGATTCGCTTTTCAAACGGCTCACCACATCGTTGTCAGTGTCGCGGATGTTGCCGTAATAACGGCTCATCCTTACTTCACGCGCCTGGAATTTCGATTGGAAAACATTTATGATGTCTTGATCTGTTGTTGTCGCAACAGCTTTAGTTTCGTTGAGTATTGATTCGAACAATGAATCTTTGCTTTTTGCAACGTCTTCAAGAAGCTTTAAAACATTAACTTCGAGAACGACACGCATTCCGCCTTGAAGATCAAGTCCTAATTTAACGCGCTTAATTCGCGCTTCACGCATTGCGGCTTCATTCTGATCGAGATACTTTACGCTATCTTCACCTACCAAAGCACGAAGTTCTTTTGTGAACTTATAGTCTTTGTATGTTGGATAGAGGAAGTAAAACGAAAGCAGGATAGAGGCAACAATGAATATCAGCTTGCCACGGTTCTTCTTCACTTACAGTTTTTCACTCCTAAATCATGGAAAATGATGGAAAAAGGATAGTATTGTAATTTCTGAAGTAAAAATATAACGGAATTTTTGATGAAAGTCAATCAATTTAATCATTTTTACTTGCTTATCTTTCAAATGATTTCTTATATTTCATCCTATTGTTTTTTTAAAGCAAAGTAATCTTATAAAATGCGATATATTGCCATAGGTTGTTTTTTGCTCATCGGATATTGTATTTCAAATTCACAATCCGGTAGTTATCATTCATTTCCCCGAAAACATGAAGTGCGGGCGGTTTGGCTGACAACAGTTAACAGTCTGGATTGGCCACCATCAATTGATCCTGAAGAACAGCGATCTTCGTTGAAAGAAATTGTACGCAAACTTAAGGATGCAAATTTTAATACTATATATTTTCAAGTGCGCAGTCGTGCCGACGCGATGTACAAATCGAGTTTTGAACCTTGGGCGCAACAGCTAACCGGTGTGCTTGGTAAAGATCCGGGATGGGACCCTCTCCAGTTTTTAATTGAAGAAGCGCACGCGAATAAGATGGAAGTTCATACATGGGTCAATACATATATCGCATGGACAAAAAAAGAACCGCCTCCGCGAACAAAACCTCTGCATGTTTATTTTGAACATCCCGAATGGTTGCAACAGGTGAACGGTGAATCGTGGTTCGATCCTGGAATTCCGGCGGTACGAAATTACATTCTCAAAGTTGTGCTCGAAATTGTGGATAAATATGATATCGACGGTGTCCAATTCGATTTTATTCGATACACAAATAAACCATTCCCCGATGAAGGTACTTTTAAAATTTATGGGAATGGATCGCGCCGTGAAGATTGGAGGCGCGAAAATATCAACAGGTTTGTAAAAGCATTTCATGATTCTGTAATGTTAAAAAAACCGATGCTTAAAATTGGTGCCGCACCAATCGGCATTTATAAAAATTTTCCCGGCGCCAAGGGGCAACAAAGTTATTCCGAACTCTATCAGGATTCGCGCAGATGGCTTACCGAAGGTTGGATGGATTATCTTGTCCCTCAAACATACTGGACATTGGGAACAACGCAAGGTGATCCCGATTTCAGTATCGTAATTAAAGAGTGGGCGGCGAATTCATCAGACAGACAAATTATAGCAGGCGTAGGCGCATTTAAGCAAGATGTGTTTGATGAGATTTCATCGTTGATCGATACCACGAGGAATACGGGTTTGTCCGGTAACTCATTCTTCAGGTATGATAATATCAAAGAGGCATTGTCGATGGGAAACCGGTATGAATATCCCGCCCAGATTCCCCCAATGCCGTGGAAAGATTCTATTCCACCTTTGCCGCCATCTACCGTTTTAGTTTCGAATATAACCGATGGGATTTTTCAGATTAATTGGGAAAAAGAAAGTGCACCGCGCGATGGAGAGGAAGCGGTTTTATACAACATTTATCGCTCGGCAGTCCAGCCGATAGATATTAATAATCCGGTCAATATTATCGGAACCGTAACATCGGATGAAACGAATTTCCTCGATACGATCAAGCATATTACTTCATCGAAATATTACTATGGTGTTACATCTTTGGATAAAGGTAATAATGAAAGTCCGATAGCCGTAGAGAGTGTAATAATTCCGGAAATTGTCGAGTTATCTGCAGCGTTACATTTTCAGAATTATCTTAAAATTATTCGTGCCGAAGCTGGGTCATCCGATTTCTTCTTCATGTACGAAATATCCGATACATCGCCTGTGATCTTAAAAATAATTGATCAGTATAACAAGGAAATCGTTACGGTGGTAGATCAATATCAAAGTTCAGGGAAGTACATTGCCGGAGCCGATTTATCCGAACTAAAAGAGGGAGAATACACTTGTCTTTTTCTAGCGGGAGATTCTATAACGAAAAAGAAATTCTTTTTTAAAGAATGAAATAAATAATTACTTGAATGCCTGCCATTCATAATTCGAACCGTTCCATATAAATTTACCTTTTCTGGATCTGTTCGATATCAACATAATTTCATCCCGGCTGTTCGTATCGTTATAAAGCCATCTGTCAGCCCATTTAAAATCATCTCCCGCTTTGCCGATTGATTTACCGGCTCCCAAAATAGCGTATGTTGTGGAAATAGTTTGTGGTTTCTTACCGTGAATGATCACGATGCCTGATTTACCGTTCTCGTTGTTTATTATCTGCAGAGCGATATCTTTGCGTTTATCGTTATTAAAATCACCTTTATAGAAATGCGGATAATATCGAAAGGTTATCGTGTAGTTTTTATCTAACCGGTGAGTTTTGAATTCTGTCCGCGCCCACCTTGGAATATTCTTAAGCGGATTCGGTATGAGTCGCCCGCGCTGCGGATATACCTGAGCGATAACAATGAATATTAAAAAAAATATTTTGTACATAAATCTATCCTCCTGAAAAAGGATAAATGATTATTGAACGCCAAGTAAATTAACTAACCACAAACTTAACATCGGATAATAAGTAACCAACAGTAACAAAGCGAGTAATATCGCCATGAACGGAATTGTAACGCGGTACATCGCCGACATCGGCCGTTCGAATCGTAAACTTCCGATAAAAAGGTTTAATCCAAGCGGCGGGAGCATATAACCGATTTCGAGGTTGAGAAGAAATATTATGCCGAGATGAATTGGATCCACGCCATATTGATTCGCGATAGGGATTATGAGAGGAACAACTATGATGATCGCTGAGAAAATCTCTATCATGTTCACTATGAGAAGGACGCAATTCAGCAAAACTAAAAATGTATATTTATTATCGATGAATTGTCTTATCCATTCGAATAACCGTTCGGGAATCTGAGCGTCGATGAAATAATTGGTTAATCCGAGCGCGGTTCCTAAAACAACGAAGATCGCTCCCACTAACAGCATGCTCTTTTGCATGACACGCGGAACATCTTTGAACAGTTTAATATCTTTGTAGATGAATACTTCGACCACAAGAACATAAAAAGCGGTAACCGCGGCGGCTTCGGTCGCGGTGAAAACTCCGCCGTAAATACCACCGATGACGATAATAGGAAGCGGTAATTCCCAAGCCGATGCCCGAATTGTTTGAAGCACGTTCTTCCACTCAAACGGAATTTTTGTAATTTTCGATCTCATGCTGATCGTTATCGAATAAAGTGCTAATAATATGATCAGTATGGTGCCCGGTACTAATCCTGCGATGAATAATTTGTTGATGGAAATTTGTGCTACAAGTCCGTACAATATTATCGGGAGACTCGGGGGGAACAACAATCCCAAGCTTCCGCTGGTGGTTAGTAATCCGAGTGAAAATTTTTCGGGGTAACCCTCTTTTAACATAATTGGGAGTAGCAATCCGCCGAGCGCCACTATTGTAACACCCGAAGCGCCGGTGAAAGCGGTGAAAATAGCACACGAAAATAATGCCACAACCGCAAGTCCGCCCGGGACTGAACCGACGATAGCTTGGGATAGATTGACAAGTCGCTGCGGGGCTTTGCTCTCGGCAAGGAGGTAACCGGCGAACGTGAATAATGGAATCGCGATGAGCGATGGGAAATCGGCAAGCCGTGTCAGCTCTGCTATCACAAATTTTGCTTCTCCGCCACTGATCGTGAAAAGATATAACGCTAATGCACCTATTAAAGAAAACAATGGCGCGCCAATCAGTGCGAGAAGTAGAAGTAGAATTCCGATTATTAAATATTCCATGAATCCGATTTAAAAGAATGTGTGAGGAGATTCAGGGGATTTTGTCCGATCATCGGAAGAAAGCAACAGTTTTGCATCTTTCAAAATGTTGAATAGAAATTGTAATCCGATTAATCCAAACCCGATCGGAATAATCGAGAAATAAAACCTTTTCGGTATATCAAAGAGATCTGTTTCTTCAGCGCCGATCGCTTCGAAAAGGAATTGGAACGCAGCGTACATCAACAAGTATGAGACGACAGCCGCAAAAGCATCGACGAAAATTCTGACTCCGTGCAATGCTTTTTTGGGGAGATACCGGTTTAAAAAATCTACACCAAAATGTTTCCCTTCACGTGTTGCTATTACCGCTCCAAGAAATCCTACCCACATAACCATATATCTTAATAACGGGTCTGCCCATAAAAATCCGAAAGAAAATAAATTCCGTAGAATAACCTGAGTGAATGCCAAGGATACCATCACGATTAATAGTGTGACGATCAGCGAGCGTTCAACCCAGTGTATGGCGCGATTAAATGTTTCTAACTGTTTCACTTCGATTTTTTATTATTTTTCTTCCTGAATTCCGTTACAGCTGTTTCAACCTTGTTAAGCAAATCTTCCGTGAATAACTTACCCGCGAGCAAATGCCGTGCTTTTCTCCCATTTTCTTCATAAGAAGATATCGCTTTCTCAGATGGAGGAGTGAGGATGGTTATTCCCTTTTTCTTCAAAGTCTCAATCGCTTTGGCATTTTCCTGCCTGCTCAGTTGAGTTAATTTTTGCATATATTTTTTCCCGTTACGGATTAAAATATCCTGCAGGTTAGCCGGTATTTGATCGAATTTTTTCTTCGATATGATCACCGCACCGGCGGCATCTGCTAACGGTAGATCAAGCATATACTTCACGCGCGAGAACCACTGTAATGCGATTGCGGCATAAGGAGAAATGTAAATTCCGTCAATCAATTTAGTCTGTAAAGAGGTTAAGACGTCGGTGATCGATAATGGAATCGGATGGATGCCGATTGATTTAAACGTTGCTTCCGCAATCGGATCGCCTTCCCACATCCACATTTTAACACCTTTCAAATCATCGGTAACTCTAACAGGTGAATTTGTAAATATATAAACAAAACCGACTTCTGCCCATCCCAAATTTACAAATTCATTATCATTGAACGATTTTGAAAAATCTTTATCGAAAAGAGAATATATATTGTCGACCTCATCGTATGATTTGAAGAGGAATGGAGAGTCCATGATGCGAGCAACCGGTGCGACGGTTGTTAAACCGTTACCGGTAACACCCGCGCTGTGCAACTGTCCTAGACGTATTTTTCGTAAAAGGTCCTTTTCGTCACCTTGAACTCCGCCGGGGTACATCCTGAACCCAAGTTGTCCACCGCTCTCTTTTCTAATCGCCTGGTCATATTCTTTCATGACGTTCATCCATGTGCTTCCTTCGGGTGCAACAGTTGCGAATTTAATTAGATACTGTTGCGATGAAAGTGAACAGGTGAGAAATAAAATTAAGATTGATACTATAATGTGCTTATTGATTTTCAATTGGCTCTCCGGTTTGTGTTTCGAATAATTCATCGATTTTTTCACGCAATAAAACAGCTTTCTTCTTCGCGACCGCATTTGAAAGTCGAGCTTGCGGTAAAACATCTAACGAAGTGGTGTCGACCGCAGTTAAACATTGTTCGAACAATTCTTTGTTTTGAGTTTGAACGGCATAAGAGCGGGCGTAGTAAACATACGTCATTAAAAATTTTCCGCTGTTGATTTTTAAACACTCTTCAAAATGTTGTTTAGATATTTCAGGATTTCCGCCAAGCATTTGCGGGCGACTTCCGGCTAAAGTCCCTAAAAAGAAATGCGCTCCACCGTAAAAATAATTCGGCTCTTTTTCAGAAACATATTTCATCATCGATTCAACTTTTTGAAGATCGGCTATCGCGTCAGGATCGGTTAAATTTAAGCTTATGTAGCTTCCCCACGCGGCGGCAGTCCAAAAAATTGTGGGTATTTCATCCTTCGAAAAAGATTCTAATGCGGATTGAAATTCTTCAATGCTAACGTTCTGAGCATTTGCAAATTTGATATTCCGGTTTAAAATTTTCATTCCGTAATCACGGCTTCTTAAGTAAAAAAGTCGGGCACGTTCTTGGCTGTTATCTTCCACAAATCCCAATGCATAACTTGCATATCCAACCGTAGCAAGGAAGAGATAATGCTCGTTTTCCGGATCGCTTTTGAGAATAGTTTCAAGAAGTTTCAGATTGGAACCTATGCTCACTTCGGCTATGCCAAGGTCTGCTTCTTCATTGAGAACCTCGAATCCGCTGTCCATTATGCCGCCGAGCGATTTTACGGCAATTTGCTGGAAACATCCTGCAAATAGAAAAGAAAAGATGAGAAGGGTAAAAGTCGTTATTTTCATAATGAGGATAATATACAAAAAGTTGTAAAGAAGTGAAAAATTTGATTTAGCAGTTTAATGAAAATGTTTTTATATTCATTCAACCGGATTTACAAATATAATTGGCAGAGGGTATTATGAAAATTCTAATTATAGAAGATGAGAAAAAGGTTGCGAAATTTATCCAGCAGGGACTGGAAGAAGAGCATTATACAGTTGATGTCACTCATGATGGTGAGAGTGGATCGAAGCTTGCTCAAAACGGCAATTATGACCTGCTGGTTCTAGATATCCTCCTACCCAAAAAAGATGGGATTACGATTTTGAAAGAGATCCGGGCAAAAAAGAACATGACACCCGTGATTATGCTGACTGCCAAAACTTCGATAGAAGACAGAGTTGAAGGACTTGATAGCGGTGCCGACGATTATTTGACAAAACCTTTCGCCTTCGCCGAGCTTCTTGCGCGGGTCCGTTCTTTGCTCCGCCGGGGATCGGCTGAGAAAACTACGATTATACATGTTGCCGATCTTCAACTCGATATCATAGCCCATAAAGCGAAGCGTGGTGAGAAAATTATCGAACTCACGGGTAAAGAGTATGCTCTTCTGGAATATTTCATGCGAAACGTTGATCGTGTTTTGACGAGAACAATCATCTCGGAACATATCTGGAATTATAATTTCGATACAGGCACAAATGTTATCGATGTTTATATCAATCATCTTCGGAGCAAGGTCGACGATGGTTTCGAAAAAAAACTTATTCACACCGTTCGCGGGGTTGGATATGTGATGAAGGATCAATGAAATGTTCCTGGTTTTAAAATCGATTCGTGCACGACTAACATTTTGGTATTCTTTACTCCTTCTCACTACGCTTGTAGCGTTTGGATTGATTGCCTACACTTATTCCCGCCGACAGCTTACAGATAGCTTGGATATTTCATTGAGCAATGAGGTGCAATGGGTAAAAGGATTTATAGAACCGAAAGGAGCCAAGGTAAAACCAAGTAAGCGGTTCGCCACAAAGAAAAAATCCGTTCCGTTGAGTCAGGTGATAGAAACTCCTGCGCAGGATACACTTGCGATGAGTGAGGCAGATGAAGATATCTGGAATCAAATCTATGAACATGCTTTGTTGAATCCGAAAAAAACATTAATAGAGGTCACTGATAAAAAAGGAGCGGTAATTTTCCGCTCATTCACGGTGGGAGAAGATAGTTTATTAGTTGGTGAAGCTCCGTTAAATACAGTCCAGATAAATACCGTGAAGAATGAGCGTGGAGAAAATTTACGGGTCGCATCCACATCGACAAAAACTAATAATATTTACGTCGCTTACCCGCTTGCGGAAGTTCGTGAAGTGCTTGATAATTTATTTTCGATTTTTCTGATACTTATTCCGATTGCTTTGGCAATCTCGATTGGAGGCGGATGGTTTTTCGCCTATTCATCGCTGCGTTCCGTAGACAACATTACAAGAACAGTTCAGAAGATAACCGCTCACAACCTCGATCAGCAGATTCCAGAACATCCAGTCAACGATGAAATAGGTAGATTGGTTTCAACATTTAACGGTATGATTGTTCGTTTGAGACAATCGTTCGATCAAATTCGTCAATTTTCTCTCGATGCATCTCATGAACTGCGCACACCCCTGACTATAATGCGAGGCGAAGTTGAACTGGCGCTTCGAAATCCGAAGGAGAATGAAGAATATCGCCGTGTGTTGGCGAGTATACTGGATGAAATCTTGCGGTTGTCGACTATCATTGAAAACCTCTTGACATTAGCGAAAGCCGATCATGTTCAAACTGAAGTTCTTTTCAAAGAACAAGTTCAATTAGATGATTTGATGGCTGAGATAAATGAAGACAGTGAAATGCTCGCTCTGAGAAAAAATATTCATGTCGTAAATGTAGCTAATGAAAAGTTAATTGTGAACGGAGATCGATTGCGGCTACGACAATTACTGCTTAATCTTGTTGATAACGCTATTAAGTATACACCGGAGGATGGATCTGTTTTTATTTCGCTCGAACGAGAAAACACCTATGCAAAGATTACAATCAGAGATACCGGAATTGGAATCCCGGTCGGTGAGCAAGCGAAGATATTCGACAGATTTTATCGTGTCGATAAAGCCCGCTCCCGCGAATTAGGTGGAAGCGGTCTTGGACTTTCCATAGCGAAATGGATTGCTGATATGCACAAAGGACGAATATCCGTTGAAAGCGAAATAGATAAAGGTAGCGCGTTCTGTGTGTTCTTACCGCTTAATCTCGATCAGGCTTCTCAGATATCGGCGCCCAGCGAAAAATAATATTGCGGAGTTGATGTCTGCTGTAAATTAAAGCTCCATGCAACGTCCATCTTCAATAAAAATCCTAAAAAAATCATACGAACACCGTAACCGGTTCCGGCTAATAAATCGCGCATGTATGTATTGCCATTAAGATCTTTATCGAAAGCTTTAAAATCCTTCCGCCATCTATACGCGCCGCCAATATCCAAAAACAACGCGCCGCTGAAGCTTTGAAAGAAAACCGGGATCGGTCCGGCGGCAAAATATCCGAATAGCGGAAACCGCAACTCTGTATTCATCATGCCGTATTTCGTTCCGACAGTTTTATTGTAATTATATCCTCGCAATGGTACGCCGTAAGTGAGGAAAACAAAATCTTCCGCTTCGGTGATCGGAATTTGATTATTCTCAACACGCCAGTTGAGCCAGTTCGATACTCCGCCGAGAACGAAACGCTGGGGATCTTTTCCGAAACTGCCGCCGCCGGCTAACCGGAGAGCGAGAGTATAATTCCGGCCTAAGCGAATGTATCGTCTGTAATCTGCGGTAACAGAAACGAAACCGAGAGATGAACTATTTATCTTCGGACTTGCCATAACGTTGATCGCGTAGCGTTCACCGTTTGCAGGTGCAATTAAACCCCATAAACTGTTATCGTGCACATAACCCACCGATGGGACGATGAGTGTGCGTTTTTGGACAACTGCTTCTGCCAAACTTAAATTGTTGCGTGTGAGATTCATCCATGATAAACCTAAATCAACTCTATCAAACTTATTGAATGGATAAGTAGCTACACCGGTTAAACCGTAATTCCGGAATCGATACCTATAATAGTTCTCGGTGGTTTTATCGAAGAGATCTAAAAATCCGACATTATGATATCCCTGCAGACCATAATCGATTCGTTTTGGAAGATAAAAATAAGCAAGGGCGTAATTGCTGTTTGCCAAACCAAATTGCAAATCGAGAAGAAGATAAAATTGATGATCGCCCAGCATATCGCTGAATGCCATTATCGTTGATCCCTGAACACCGTAAAATGTGTTATAACCGGCATTACCGTAAATTATATCGGGAGAAAAATTAATTTTGTATTTATTAACCCTGAATTGTCCGAGAGAATCGAGATTGTTTGTTATAACCCGGGTAGCGGAACTATCCGAAATCTTGGCGCCGCGATCTCTGTAAATATCGTTGAATATATAATTCTTCAGTTCAAGTTTTCCCCCTTCAACATCGAAAGTTTCTACAGAATCTTTTCTATCCAGTTTGATTATCACATCATCGGCTAACTTGATATCCGGTTGCCGTGTTGATTGCTTTTCTATGTCGGTTGGTTTTGCAGTTAAGCGGCGGAAGAATTCCGTCTGCTCGAGCGCTGAAGAATAAGTAGGTTGTTCAAACGGACTTCTCATCAGGAATAAATCGAATCCGGCATTCGATAATGAACTGAACGCGAGTTTATTGCCGTCGCGTGAAAGAGATAATTGATAAACTCCGCTAAGCGAATTAGTAATCGCGTAACTGGAGTCGTTCTTGATGTTTTGGGTATAAATATTATTGATTCCATTCTGATCGGAAATAAATAAAAGGTAATTCCCGTCGGGCGAGGCACAAGGAGAAGTTTCATCGCTGTTCGGTAAATCGGTGATTCTCTTGATCTGCCTGGTGAGAATTTTTATCGCATAGATTTCTTTTTGACCGAAATTTGGCTTGTAAATATTTATTTTATTTGTTTGTTGATCGGAAAATATTTCGGCGTCACGATCGGAGGAAAAATAAATGATTGAACCGTCGGCAGACCACGACGGATCGCCGTCACTGAAGACATCGTTCGTTAGATTGATTAATTCTTTTAAATCAAGATCGTAAACGAAAAGATCGGAATGGTTCTCCTGCATCCCGATGAATGAAACCTTACCTCTCTGATGGATTGAATCTTTTTGAATCGGTGACCAGTCGATTGAAAATATTCCGTCAAGATCGAATTCAATTTTTTCTTCACTCCCTGTCTCAACATTTATGATGATCACCGCATCGCGCGCTCCGGTTTTAGTGGCGAGAGCTAGGTATTTTCCGTCGGGTGACCACGACATACCCGGCGTAAGAAGGTGCAGTTCCTCGAAATTTGGAGTGCGCTGACCTTTAATAAGTTTTTGGTCTATTGTTCCATCGATTGTATTCATCACGAATACATCGAAATAATCATCTCTGTTCGAGATGAAAGCAAGTCTGTCACCTTTCGGAGAAATTGCGGGACTAGTGTTATAAAAGCTGCCGTCCTTGCGGTGATCTGTAAGCCGTCGGGCGTAATCTGTCGGTTCTTTACGCTTGGCAATATCGGGCCAGTACAATACTTTTTGTTCTTTTTGCCAGCGCTCCGAAAGTTCTTCAACATTCAAGCCGATCGAGTTTCTCAATCCCTGATCCACGCTTCGCGACCCTTTTATTCTCGTTAATATCTCGGCGATCTTTTGCTCACCGTATTTGGCAGCAATGTAATTCCAAACCGATTGCCCGCCGCGATACGCGAAGTATCCGTACAATTGATCGATCTTCGGCAAATATTCGTGTACGGTGGCATCTCTTAAAAACATATCGGAATCTGTGTCCCATTTCAGCGCTTCATATTCCGCCAACCCCTCGTTAAACCACATCGGTAATTGCAGCGTGATATTGTTGGAAATGATCGATTGGAGCGAACCGCCGTAAAACATTTCGTTCAGAACGGCGTGCACAAGTTCATGGTGGATTACGTGCCGAAACTTTTTGTAATCTCCTTCAAACGGAATGACAACTCTGTTTTTGAACAGTTCCGTAACGCCGCCGATTCCTTCTTCCATATATTCACTCACTACATTCGTCTGCTGAAAATCGTTATGTGAATTATAGATCACCAACGGTATCCGATCGGGTATTTGATACCTGAATGATTTGCTTATAGAGTAATAAGAAGACTCGGCGATATCGGCTGCTACATAGGCAAGCTCTTTTCCACCTTGCGAGAAATAAACGTCGAAATGAACCGATTGAATGAAGTACCAATCAAAGTTTTTGTACTGAACTTTATTTTTCCCGAACGAGGCATCCTGTGCCGGAGATGAGGCGCAAAAAATGTTCACGAGGAATGATATGATTATAATGATTTTGATTTTCATAGAGATGATCCTTTGCCGCGTTTCTTATACTAAATTACGAAACGGATAAACGAGATGCAAAGTTTCGGTAAAAGTATAAACCGCAAAAAACCTCAGGTATCTTCAAAAGAATGGCAAGGAAGATACCGGAGGTTTACTTTGTTAGTAAACTTGCTGTAATTATTTTTTAGTTATCTCGGAAGGTAGGATTTCATTCATGGAACCGGTGCGATATCCCTGAAGATCGAGTGTAATGTAAATGAATCCCAGCGCTTTCAGTTTTTCTATAATTGAATTTCGGATATCTGCATCGAGTATGAGTGGAATTTCAGCGGGTAAGATTTCAATGCGGGCTGTTTTCTCATCATGATGCCGAACCCGGAACGCACGAAATCCAAGTGAACGCAAAAACATTTCTGCCTGATCAATTTTGCTGAGCGCCTCTTTTGTAATCCCAAATCCGTATGGAAAACGTGATGAAAGACAGGCGAACGACGGCTTATCCCACGTTGGTAAACCAAGGTGTTTCGATAATTCGCGTACATCCTCTTTTGTGAATCCTGATTCCAGCAATGGAGATCTAACATTTTGTTCGGCAGAGGCACGGCTTCCCGGGCGGAAATCTTTTAAGTCATCAACTATCGAGCCATCTGCGATCCAAGGTATGTTTTGCGCTTCTGCAATACCATGAAGCTTAGAAAACAATTCTGATTTACAGTAATAACATCGATCAATAGGATTTTCACGGAATTTTAAATTATCAGTTTCCTCCGTCTCCACTTCTAAATATTCCGCGCCGATCAGTCGTATCAACTCCAACGCTTCTTTGTATTCTTGCACAGGATAAGTTGCCGATTTCCCGATCACGGCGAGGGCATTCTTACCCAAGGTATCAACAGCAATTTTCAACAACAATGTACTATCCACACCGCCCGAGAAACCGATGACAATTTTCCCGAGTTCACCCAATAATGTTTTTAACCGATTGTATTTATTTTCAAGTTCTTTATTCATAGCAGATCAAGTTCATAACATTTGTTAAGAACTTTTTTAGTTTAACAAATTGAATTATTTTTCTAAAAGGTGAGTGAATTCTTTGATCGACCGAACGCCCGGAAATTCTTCCTCGAATTCGTTTTTCTTGGCAGGATCAAGCTGGAACGATCTCTTTAATGATTCAAGAGCATCGAAAGTTTTTCTCATCAGAAAAAGAACTTTCGCTCTGTCGTAATACGGATCAGCCCAGTTAGGATTCAACTCTATACATTTATTGAAAGCTTTAAGCGCTTCTTTGAAGTATCCGAATTCAAGAAGTGTTTCTCCTAAATCGAACCATGCGCTTATATTTGCAGGATCCCAGCGCACTGCCATTTTATAACTGTACAATGCTTCGCGCCACTTGCCCAAATTATAAGCTGCATCCGCTTTTGCGTGCCACACTTCAGGATAATTTTTGCAGAGGAGTAATGCCGTTGAGTAATCGTTGTATGATTTTTGATAATTTTCTATCGAGTCGTAACAGCTTCCCCTGCCGAAGTAAGATTCGTAATGTTTCGGATCGAGTTTGATTGCCTGAGTGAAACATTTTATGGCAAGTTTGTACATGCCTAATTCTTCGTACGCGTTTCCTAAATTGTGCCAGGCAGGAATATCAGCTTCGTCGTATCGGATAGTTGTTCTGTAACAGTCAACTGCGTCGTGCAATCTGCCCATATTCGCGTAAGTATTACCTTTATTATACCAGGCAGATGGGAAGTCTTCTTTCAGCGCCAGTGCAAAATCGTAACTTTCAATCGCCTGGATGAAGGAATTTTTTCGGTTCAGCACGATACCTCTATTGTACCACGCTGTGTAATTGAACGGATCTAAATCTATATGTTGGTTGTAACAACTGAGAGCATCATCCAAACGGTCTAAACATTCGTAACAAAATCCGAGTTCGTAGATGGCTTCTTTGTGAGAGGGATTATCGTGAAGGATCGATTTCAGAATTTTAATGGCATCATCGAAACGGTCGAGCCGTTCAAGCGATAATGCTTTCATGAACATGGCATCGTAATTCTGTTCATCGAGTTCGATCGCTTTATCGTACCAGTTTAATGCCTCTTCCATACGGCCTGTATTCTCTAAAGCGTAAGCATAACCGATGCAAATATCGGGATCGTTCGGATTCAACATTTGAGCGCGATCAAGCGATTCCAGCGCTTCCTCAAAACGATGCAGATGGTTTAATATTGTTCCGCGCCGAAGCCAGATCTCGGAATTGTACGGAACAAATTCGAGCAGACTGTCAAAATAATCGAGAGCTTCCGGGTATTTATGGTTTTCAAAATAGAAATAAGCGATTTCCTCTAACGCTTCGATGTTGGTTGATCCGCTTGTTTCAGCTTTCAATTGTTCGGAGAGTTTTTGGATTTCTTCTTCGGTCTTCTGATCATCACGACGCGGTTCATCGAACTCGTCGTCAAAGTTTTCAAAATCTAAACGATCCATTGTCTGTTGGTTAATCTGTATGTAACAATATAAATAAAAAAAGAATCGGAAGTCAAGCGTTTCATATTCTTTGTTGAAAATTCTTCGTTGTTTTTAATGGAAAAATCAGGTATATTTACTGTCGTTACGGCAATATGATCGCAGATAATATTAAAAATATCAGGCAACGTATCGCCGATGTATGCCGGAAAAATGGTCGGAATACAGAAGAAATTACGTTAATTGCCGTTTCAAAAACGGTAACTGCAGATTTGATACGAGAAGCGGTTCGTTCTGACATACTTGATCTCGGAGAAAATTATGTTCAGGATTTGCGTGCGAAAAAAGAAGCGCTGAACGGTATTCCAATTCGCTGGCATTTCATCGGGCATTTACAATCGAATAAAATAAAATATATCGCGGATTGGATCTACCTGATTCACGCGGTAGATTCGATTGAGTTGGCATCTGAAATTTCCAAACATGCTCGAAGATTATCCAGGAATATCAATATTCTCGTCGAAGTCAACACGAGCGATGAGAAATCTAAATTCGGTATATCGGTTAAAGATGCGCCCGATTTTATTCGAAGAGTTGCAGTTATCGAAAATCTGTCTGTTTCCGGATTGATGACGATGGGACCTTTTTCACCGGATCCCGAAGAATCTAGACCGGGATTCAGGCAGCTAAGACAGATCAAAGAATCGCTCGAATCGGAAGGTTATCGGCTCCCGATACTTTCTATGGGTATGACGAACGATTTTGAAGTGGCGATTGAAGAAGGTGCTACCATGCTGCGTATTGGCACGGCAATTTTTGGTGAAAGAAAATAAAATGAATATCTCGGTTTCGGAAATACGATCTCATAAATTCAATACGAAGCTTTCTGGTTTTGATAAAGCGGAAGTGTCTGCGTTTCTTTCTAAGATCGCGGATGAAATGAACGAGCTGAATAAAATTAACGGCAAGCTCTCTGAGAAAGTTATCGAGCTTGAGACGAGATTGAAAGATTACCAGACGATTGAGAAAGCATTGCAGCAAACATTGATGCAAGGGCAGGAGACTGCCGGAAAAACCGTTGAGATAGCACGCAAGGAAGCACAGTTGATATTACAGGAAGCGGAAGTTAAGGCATCGCAAATTCTTGATAAAGCTCGAACTGAACTCACTTCAACCAAAGAACAAATAACAATTCTTAAAGCGAAGAAAGATTCAATCGTTAGCCGGATGAGAATGCTTCTCAACTCGGAACTTGAGTTGATCAAGGCACTGGAGTTTGATGAGAAAATCGGCGGTGGAATTGAGATGGAAGCAAAATCCCCGACTGTTGAAAAGTCGGCTGAAATCGATGAGATAATAAAACAGATAGGTTGAGTATGTCGATGACGTTATTAGAGCAAGTGCAAGAATCTATTTCGTATATCAGGAAGCATACCAAAATGCGTCCCGAGATCGGAATTATACTCGGAACCGGTTTGGGCGGATTGGTTAGAGAAATCCGCAAGGAAATCGTTTTGGATTATGATGAAATACCGCACTTCCCGATTTCGACTGTGGAATCGCATCACGGGAAATTAATTTTTGGAACACTCGCCGGACGTAAAGTTGTTGCAATGCAGGGACGATTTCATTTTTATGAAGGATACACGTTGCAGAACGTAACGTATCCTGTGCGTGTTATGTCTCATAAAGTAGGTTTAGGCGTTAAGACATTATTGATATCGAATGCGGCCGGAGGTATGAATCCCGAATTCAAACGCGGCGACCTGATGATTATAGATGATCATATAAATATGCAGGGTGATAATCCTTTGATCGGCGCTAACGTGGATGAATTAGGTCCGCGTTTCCCCGATATGTCTGAACCGTACAGCAAAGAATTAATTTCACTCGCCGATAAAGTTGCGCGCGATCTGAGAATAAAAGTGAAACATGGTGTCTTTGTCGCGGTTCAGGGACCAAATCTTGAAACCCGCGCCGAATACAGAATGCTCAGAAACATTGGAGCAGACGCGGTTGGCATGTCTACAGTTCCGGAAAATATTATTGCGAATCATATGGGAATGCGATCTTTCGGTATCTCAATAATAACGGACGAATGCTTCCCCGACACGCTCGAACCGGTTTCGGTAGATGAGATAATTAAGATAGCCAATAAAGCTGAACCGAAGCTGACGAAGCTGATGAAGGAACTTGTCAGACGAATTTAATCGAACAGTTCGAATTTTTATTCAATGCTTCAACCCTTTGGAAAAATTTTAATCCTTTTCGGATTCATAATCATCGGAATAGGAGTGCTGCTTCTTTTTGTAGATAAAATTCCATTAATAGGAAAATTACCCGGTGATATAAACATCAAGAAAGATAATTACCGGATTTTTATTCCAATAACAACGAGCATTTTAATTAGTATCATTATAAGCGGCATTTTCTGACTGCTGTCATTTTTCAGTAAAAAGTAAAAGAGTGAAACGTGTTTAAAGAACTTACAGATAAAATAAATTACTCCGCAATTGAAATCGAAATTTTAAATTTCTGGAAGGAAAATAAAATATTCGAGAAAAGTGTAACAGAGCGTGAAGGCAAATCGGGTTTCACTTTTTATGAAGGACCACCGACCGCTAACGGACGTCCCGGTATTCACCATGTAATGAGTCGCACGCTGAAAGATTTAGTTTGCCGTTACAAAACTATGCGCGGATTTCAAGTTCACCGAAAAGCAGGGTGGGATACGCACGGACTTCCCGTCGAAATCGAAGTTGAAAAAATGCTCGGCTTCAAACACAAAGATGAAATTGTGAAATACGGTGTCTCTAAGTTCAACGAAGAATGTAAAAAATCTGTCTGGAAATATTTGGGTGAATGGGAAAAAATGACCGAGCGGATGGGTTATTGGGTAAACCTCGACGATCCGTACATCACTTTCAAAAACGAATATATCGAATCGATCTGGTGGGCGCTGAAACAATATTACGATAAGGGATTGATCTACAAAGGATTTAAAATCCAGCCGTACTGCCCGCGCTGCGAAACTCCGCTTTCTTCTCACGAAGTTTCTTTGGGATATCAAGACGTAAAGGATCCGAGCATCTATGTGAAGATGAAAGTGAAGGGGGAAGAGAACACTTTCTTCCTCGTCTGGACTACAACACCGTGGACACTGATTTCGAATGTCGCTTTAGCTGTCAATCCGAATGTCGAATATGTTAAGATCGAACATAAAGGAGAAAAATTAATTCTTGCCGAAGCACGCCTCGGTGTCCTTGAAGGTGAATATACTGTGCTCGAAAAATTCAAAGGAAACACAATCGTCGGTAAAGAATATGAACGTTTGTACAGCTATCATTCTGTAAACGAGAAGGCCTGGTATGTTATTGAAGGCGACTTCGTAACAACCGACGATGGTTCAGGAATTGTTCACATCGCGCCGGCGTACGGTGAAGATGATTATCAGGTCTCGCGCAAATACGGTTTGCCAGCAATTCACCCGGTGAATAAGAGCGGTGAGTTCGGAGATGAGGTGACCGAGTTTGCGAATAAATTTGTAAAAGAAGCAGATCCCGAAATCATTTATAATCTTAAACAGCGTCATCTTCTTTATAAAAAAGAGATGATCACTCACAGCTATCCTCATTGCTGGAGATGTAAAACACCTCTTCTTTATTACGCGCGCGAATCGTGGTACATTGCCACAACGAAATACGCAGCGAGAATGGTTGAACTAAACAAAACCATCAACTGGTTTCCACCCGAAGTAGGTGAGGGACGATTCGGTAACTGGCTGGAAGAAAATAAAGATTGGTCTCTATCGCGTGATAGATTTTGGGGAACACCGTTGCCTATCTGGATGTGTGAAGAATGTAACGCTCAGAAATGTGTCGGGAGTATCGCCGAATTGAAGCAGGGAAACAACCTGAGCGAGCCGGTTGATTTACACAAACCTTTCGTTGACGATGTTACATTCAATTGCAGTTGCGGCGGGACGATGAAACGCACGCCGGAACTGATCGATGTCTGGTTCGATTCGGGCGCTATGCCGTTCGCGCAGTGGCATTATCCTTTCGAGAATAAAGAATTGATCGATTCCGGCGAACAGCATCCGGCAGATTTCATTTGTGAAGGTGTTGACCAAACGCGCGGATGGTTTTATTCGCTTCATTCGATCAGCACATTTTTATTCGATAAACCTGCATATAAAAATATTTTGGTGAACGATTTGATCCTCGATAACGAGGGGCAAAAGATGTCGAAGTCGAAAGGGAATACTGTCGATCCATTCAAGATTATCGAAAAATACGGTGCCGATACAACTCGCTGGTATTTAGTGGCAACAAGTCCACCTTGGAGACCAACTTTATTTGATGAAGAAGGATTGGTCGAAGTTCAGCGAAAATTTTTCGGCACATTGCTGAACACTTATGCTTTCTTCTCTCTTTACGCGAACATAGATAAATTCGATTACAGCGGACCGCAGATACCTTTGGCAGAGAGGCAGGAAATCGACCGTTGGATAATCTCAGCGTTGAACACGTTGATTAAAAATTATGATGTAGCGATGGATGGTTACGATGTAACAAAAGCTGCGCGGGCGATCAGCGATTTCACAATCGACCAGCTTTCGAATTGGTACGTGAGAAGAAACAGACGTCGTTTCTGGAAAAACGAAATGGGATCCGATAAGCTCGCCGCGTATCAAACATTGTACGAGTGTTTGGTGGTAATAACCAAATTGATGGCACCGTTTGCACCGTTTACGGCAGAAGAATTATTCAAGAATCTTAATTCGGTGACAAAAAAGGAGAAAGAAATTTCGGTGCATCTTTCTCAAATACCAATCGTAAATGAAGATGCTGTCGATCTGGATCTTGAAGCTCGGATGGAAAAAGCGGAACGGATCGTTTCTCTCGTAAGAGCGATTAGAAACAAATCTAATCTGAAAGTCAGGCAGCCGCTTGCACGTTTAATCATCCCGGTCTTCAACGAAAAAGACAAAGAGGTCGTCAGTAAAATGGAAGACGTAATCTTGGACGAAATAAACGTGAAGAAAATTGAGTACGTAAGCGACGATTCGGGGATAGTTCATAAATCAATAAAACCGAATTTCAAATCGCTCGGACCCAAGCATGGTAAATCGGTGCAGCCGGTTGCCGCGGCGATTCGCAATTTTGGAACAGCCGAGATCAAAGAGATCGAACAAAAAGGAAGTATCACTATCAACCTGAACGGCGGTGGAACCGTAATCGCGCGAGATGATGTTGAAATTATTCATGAAGATATCAAGGGCTGGGTTGTCGAATCGGATTCGAACACAACGGTCGCGCTCGATATCGAATTGACCGATGAACTTATTAATGAAGGAATTGCCCGTGAGTTTGTGAATCGGGTTCAGAATATGCGCAAAGACGCAGGGTTTGATGTTACAGACAGAATTCGCCTCAGAGTAAAACCGACCGAAAAACTTCGGTCAGCACTTTCTGGAATGAATGAATATATACAAAACGAAACGCTCGCCGTTGAAATCGGTGAAGAAGTGAAAGCGGATGAATTCAGCGCTGAACAAGATATCAACGGTGAAATTTGCTCAATCACTATAGAAAGAGTATCTTAGACATAATTTTTTTATTTGAAGGGGAAGAAATATCATGGCAAAGACGAAAAAAAATACCGTTATCGCCGATAAGACGATAAACTTGATGAAAGAAAGAGCGAAAAAACGGAAAATCGCTTCGGCGAAACCTAAAGTTGCGGCTAAACCAAAACCTAGACCTCGACCGGTTGTAAAACAGGCACCTGCAAAAGTGGAACCACCAAAGCCGGTGAGCAGGGCACGCTATTCGAAAGAAGACCTGGCGCACTTTAAATCAATTATTCTCGAGAAGAAAAAAGAAATTGCCGAAGAATTAGAAACCTTGCGCGATACCATGATGGATTCCCAGACAGGCGAGTATGCCACGGAGAATTCCACCTATTCAACGCACATGGAACAAGGCACCGACGCGATGGAGAGGGAAAAAACTTTCATGTTCGCATCGCGTGAAGGAAAATTTTTGAATTATTTGGAAGACGCTCTTGTTCGTATTGAGAAAGGTGAATACGGCCGTTGTACTGTTTGCAGTAAGTTGATAGAAAAAGAGCGGCTTGAGGCGGTACCTCACGCACAGCAATGTGTGCAGTGCAAAATGAAGATGCGAAAATAACCGAACCTGATTGTGCGCGTTCTTTATTTCACCCTCGCTCTTCTTGTCTCCGATCAATTCACAAAATTATTGATCAAAGGGATTGATATTCCGTTTCTGGGAATTCATCATATCGGCTTGCCATACGGAACCAGTATCCCGATCCTCGGCGATTTCCTGCGGTTGACATACATCGAAAATCCCGGAATGGCGTTCGGTATAGACCTCGGCGGGAAATTATTTTTTTCCATCTTTTCAATCATAGCCAGTGTCGGAATCGTCATTTACCTTTACAAAGTCCGTAAAGAAAATCTTTTGTTTCGAATTTCACTCGCGATGATTCTGGGCGGCGCTGTTGGAAATTTGATCGATCGTGTTTTCTACGGTGTGTTGTTTGGCGGCAAACAATTGTTTTATGGCAGCGTTGTGGACTTTATTGATGTCGATTTTTTCAACATAAATTTCTTCGGTTATCATATGAACCGTTGGCCCGTTTTCAATATTGCCGACGCATCCGTAACTTGTGGTGTAATATTGATGCTATTCGTCCACAGGAAAGTCGTTAGTGAAGGAAATTCCTCACAGCAATTGGCTGCTGTTGCCGACGATGGCAAAATTGTAACGCAAGATCTTCCCCCCGCATCCGCCCAATCCAACTCCACACAACCGTGACGACTATGTCGTCCCGCGAATTCGATATAATAATTCCTCCGGGAAAAGTCAAAGAACGTCTCGATGTTTATCTCACTCACCATATCGAGAATGCAACCCGCTCTAAAGTTCAGCAGGGAATCAAAGAAGGATTCATAACCGTTGACGGTAAGAAAGTAAAGGTAAGCCATACGGTTGCCCCGGGAGAAGTGATACATATTATCATTCCAAAACCACCCGCGCCCGATGTTGTTGCCGAAAACATTCCGCTCGAAATTTTATTTGAAGACGATTATCTGCTCGTCGTCAACAAACCGGCAGGCATGGTTACTCACCCCGCGTACGGAAATTACACCGGCACGCTCGTCAATGCTTTGCTCCATCACTGCAACGATGGTCTTTCAACAATAAACGATCAAACCCGTCCCGGTATTGTTCACCGGTTAGATAAAGATACTTCGGGTATAATCGTGATAGCTAAGAACGACACGGTTCATGCGCATCTTGCGAAACAATTTTCCAAACGGACTATCGATCGAGCTTACTGGGCTATTGTGTGGGGACGTTTTGAAAAAGGAAAGAAGTCGGGTTTGATTGATGCCGCGCTGGGCAGAAGTAAATCTGACAGAAAAAAGATTGCCGTGAGCGATACGGGTAAAGCCGCCGCGACTGAGTATGAAGTGCTGGAAGAGTTCGAATATCTTTCGCTCGTAAAATTAAAATTACGGACAGGGCGCACGCACCAGATACGCGTTCATCTTCACCATATAGGTCATCCTGTTTTCGGCGACCCGACTTACGGCGGCAGACGCATTGCTTGGGGCGGCACGGAAAAAAAGAAAAAAGAAGAAGTGGGGCAATTTCTAAAAATTATTAACCGGCAAGCGTTGCATGCCAAGACGCTCGGATTTATTCACCCCGTTACAAAAGAAACATTGCACTTCGAATCTCAACTGCCACCCGATTTTACAGAAATAATAAACCTCCTGCGGCATTCGTCACGCTGAGTCCCGCAAGATGCGGGATCGAAGCGTGAGCTTGTTAGAGCTGACCAAAAAGAAAAATCCTCTGGTAGCCGCAGACTTTACGTCTGCGAGGGCATCGCAGAAACGCAACCTGTCCCAATGGGATGCCTTTGGCAAAGGTTGCGGCTACCACCAATTCTTACTTGCGGGTGTTTCGGCACGCAGGCGCGCGGGAGAGACAATACAATATATTTATAAGTAAAAAGCCACTTGTCATTCCCGTGAAAACGGGAATCCAGACGAAAGGAATAACCTATTCTTGATTTCCGCCTAAAACGTGTCTGCACGCCGCAGTACCTACTTGCGGGTGTTTCGGCACGCAGGCATGCGGGAGTGACAATAAAAGATGTTCGTAAAGAAAAAAACCACTTGTCATTCCCGTGAAAACGGGAATTCAGAACATATGGAAGTGATAGCTTGACACTTCCCCCAATTCCTCGTATATTTTCAGCATACTGAATTCTTCGTGTGGCTCTGTAAAAGAATTACACGAAGAAACACGAAGTGAGATAAAAAACCGGAGATAAAAAAATGAAAATAGCATTAATAATTGTTCGCAGCTTAATGGGACTTCTGTTCCTGTTTTCTTCCATTACATTTCTGTTCAAACTCATCACTCCGCCTGAGCCGACGGGCACTATGAAAATATTCAGCGACGGACTTGAAGCATCGGTTTACCTTTTGCCGACTGTGAAAATAATCGAGTTGATTTGCGGCATTGCTTTTCTCTCGGGAAGGTTTGTCCCTCTCGCGGCGGTGTTGATTTCACCCATTATAATAAATATATTTTTCATTCATGCTTTTCTTGCTCCTGAGGGACTACCGGTTGCGATATTTTTGGTTTTGGCAAACTTGTTCATTGCCTATAACTACCGCGAAAGTTACAAGCCGTTATTAAAGATTTGAGTTTGAATTATTAAAACTTTATATTCTACGCAAACAGAATAATAACAATAAAACATATGGAATCTACCATACACACTACGTGCTTATCCTTCTCTGGTGGATCTGATAGCACGCCATATGACAGTATAATTAATAGTTAGCCCGCCATATAAGAGGAAAACAATGCCATTTGGTTCGAAAGTTAAAACTGAAATGTTTATTAAATGCGGTCGACTTTGCTGCCTTTGTCTTAAACAATGTGGTACAAACATTGAAGCTGCTCATATTATTGATGAATCAGATGGAGGACCAAATGAATTTGATAATGGAATTCCAGTATGCTTCGATTGTCATCAAGAAATAGGCGCTTATAACAAGAAGCATCCTATAGGAAATAAATTACAACCAAAAGAATTGAAAGCGCGACGTGATCGTATATATATGTTAGTTGAATCAGGCACAATTTACGCTCAGGTAATTGCGGAACGCTCTAGGATTTCAAATGCAACTGCCAAATACCCAGAACTGGAGGCAAATTCATCTCAACCTAATCCTTCAAAGGAAGCAAAGCAGTATTTACAATTGTTACTGTCGGATGAAATATCAGCAACAACTATTGTAACCAAATTATCTTTGCTCAACAATGCAGATCAGGCATATGTTGTTGATTCTCTCTTGTCAGCACTTCCTTCAAAGAAGAATGCAATATCTTTATTAGCGCGAATTGCCCAAAGTAATATTTCTTCTGCATCTCAGGTATTATTAATACTTGAGCAATCCGTAAGATCTATAACGCTATTAGGTGACGCTTCTTCAAAAGCGGAATTATTAAAAGAGGTACCACCAGATTCTCTGTCTTCATTATCTGAAGATTTACGAATTGTCTTCTTTGAAGATCTAATTGCAATCATCAATCATGATCAATATGAACAAGTAAACTTGATATGTCCTGCATTAATTGGACATCAAAATTCTGTGCCTTCGTCACTTTACGGTAGCTTTGTAATTGCTTTGCTTGATCAAGCAAAATCCGTTTCATTTAAAGGTGCTCCAGCGGCGAGGCAAATTCTAAACAATTTGCCGGAAAATATGGTGCGTGCCGGTCTTAAAATAATTGATAAGGAATATTTAAGTTGGAATATGCATAATAAATACGTAACAACATTTATTAGAAGCAATTTAAAGTATGCAGAATCAGATAATCGAAAACTATTAAAGGATTTTACCGACTTATCTGGACGTGAATTTTTATTCAAATATGAGTCTGACTAATTATTGTTAGCTGGCTAACCAGTCGCTCAACCTGACGTGGTAACCGCTCACGCTCTTAGATTGAAAGTGTTGAGTTTTCAAATTACAACATACAATACGAACGTAGATTTTAAATTTAAAAACATAATTCAATGCGCTGGAACGTTTACACGCAGCTTAGCTCCAGTCCTTTAGCTGCCGACACAAGATGAGAACAAAATGAACACATACATATTCTTTTCTCAATTTTCGTTAGCCGTTGTTCTATTCTTTGTAACTAATTGGATAGGCAAGCATTCTCTATCTTTTGGTTATATGCAATTATCAATGTTTTTCAAATCTGATGAAGCACCTATTTTCAATCTTCTAGTTAGAATTCTAACACCTGTAGTATTTATTATTCTCGTTACAACTTTATTTTATCAATTTAATCTTGATGCGTTTACTGTCAATATCTACTATGTGGTCGTCTATTATTTTGCCTTCCGAATACTATTTAATCTTTTTGCTGGCCGAACACGACTAATAAATTGGCCAATGCAATTACTTCACTTTACGGTGACATTTGCCATAACATTTTATATTTATGATAAAATTCTTCGAGTAAAGGCTAATATTCTACCGGATTTCAGTTCTATAAGTAATGAATTATGGATCATCATAATTATCTTTCTATATGAGCTATTCAACAAAATGAGCTTCTCTGATGAACGAACTCGAAAACGGAAGGAGAGTTATCTTCATCATCGTTATAATCTTTATAAATCTAAATACCATTCAATTATCCGATCAATCACAAACAATGATAAAGTTGAAGCATTAATATTTTCAATCATGCTTTATGAAGCGTTTAACCGTCCTAAGGCATATCGCATAGTTGAAGCTATTACTTTCAAACTTGGCATATCAAAAACACTCGGTATTATGCAAGTCAAAACAAAAAAATATCTTTCCGATGAAGAAAGTGTTAAACTCGGGACTAAAAAAGTAGTTGATGATTTGATGACTATTCTTTCTGAGCAACCAAAAGAATATTGGGAGAGAGAATGGGCAGATTGGGATTTGTTAAGAAAAATAATTGCTAAATACAATGGCAGCCAACAGTATTTATCCGAAATCGAGACTCTTCAGGGGTTGGTTCTACAACATTTTTATCCAAAGACAAAACATAGATATATTGATGGACCGAAGATAGTCATTGAAAATAGTTAAGCAGAAAAAAGTATGGTAAAGCTAACCATGCAAATATAGTTATCAGTCTTAACAAGAATTTTACTCAGGATTTTCATCTATGCCAAAATTAATATCACAACCTACGATCATCAATGCTGCTGGTAATTTGCCAAAACGTATTGAAGAGTATATTGGTCATGTAAATTCCGGGCATAGTGCGGTAAGCGTGGCAAGAATGATCGCACCAGTAGGCTGGGTTGAACCGGGCCAGCGACCTGAATTTCAGGAGATCACTGTCATGTTGCGTGGGCGTTTGAAAGTGGAACATAAAGGTGGAATTATAGAAGTAAACGCGGGCCAAGCTATTGTTACAGAACCCGGTGAGTGGGTGCGATACAGTACACCGTACGAAGGCGGAGCCGAGTATATTGCCGTTTGCCTTCCGGCATTCTCCCCAACCATCGTGAATCGAGATAAATGATTTTTTTTGTCAAAGCCGTTATTTAATCAGCGGTTCAATTACAATATTAATAACTACGAGGAAATAAAATGAAAAGCGTAACAACAATAATCTTCAGTTTGTTTTTTGTACCGGCAATTTTTAATCTCTCTTTCACCCGTCGCATCTAATGACGCGGAAGATGGCAAGGCAAAGAACCGTCGTGTGGAATTGGTTAAACAGTGATAACTAAAGACAACTGAAAAATTGTTTAAGAAAAAGCAAACTTGTCACGCTGAGCTTGTCGAAGCGTGAAATTGGATTAACATGTCATGGTTCGACAGGCTCACCATGACTATTATTCTATTTTTCAGATGTCTCCACTAGTAAATAGCATTAAACGCAACTAACCGGGATGTTTAAACGTAATACATAGGAACAAATAAAAAGGAATGTTAAATGAGTAAAATATTAAAGTTTGGCGAAGATGTTGCAGGTTATAATATCCCTGTTTTAAATGAACGTGAAGTCAGAGCGGCGGCAGGAATACTTTTCTTACTTTTGTTTATCTCTTTAGTGGTAATCTTATCAAGCGGAAATTTCTTGCTGATAAAATATGGAATCACCATGTTTCTCACAGATTTTTTGATCCGGGTTTTTATTAATCCAAAATATTCTCCATCGTTAATAATCGGACGTTTGATAGTCAGGAATCAAGTGCCTGAATATGTCGGGGCACAGCAAAAGAAGTTCGCGTGGATAATCGGTGTTGTATTGGCGGCAATAATGTTCATTCATATGGTAATAATGAATGCGTATAGCCCGATAACAGGTATCATCTGTTTAATCTGCCTGATATTCTTATTCTTCGAATCAGCGTTCGGGATTTGCCTGGGTTGCAAATTCTATTCATGGATTTACAAAGAAAAAGCGCAATACTGCCCGGGTGAAGTTTGCGACGTAAAAGCCAAGCAAGATATTCAAAAAACATCCGGTGTTCAGATGCTTATTGTTTTAGGATTTGTTGCATACATTTTTCTGACCGTAGTTTTATTCAATGATAACTTTAGTCAAAAACCATACGACTTGTTTAGAATCAACACTGTTGAGCACACCAAATAAAGAATAGAAAGTGCACATGTGAAAGCAGTTGTTTGTCATAAATATGGACCGCCCGAAGTTCTTCAGATCGAAGAGGTGGAGAAACCTGCCCCGAAGGAGAATGAAGTACTGATAAAAGTAAAAGCAACAACAGCGCACATAGGTGATACCAAAATTCGGCGTTTGGAGCCCGGTTTAGGACCTGTCACAGATTTCTTTTTCAAGTTCTTGATGAGAATCGTGGTTGGTTTCAAGGGACCAAGAAAAAAAATACTTGGGATGGAACTTGCGGGAGATGTTGAAGCAATTGGCAAAGATGTTGCACGGTTTAAGATAGGTGATCCTGTTTTTGCATCGACTGAATTTAGATTCGGCACTTATGCCGAGTATTGTTGTATTACTGAAAATAGAATTGTTGCAATGAAACCATCCAACATGTCGTACGAGGAAGCCGCACCTGTTTCTAACGCCGGATTAACCTCCCTGATTCATCTTAGAAAAGCAAATATTCAACCGGGTCAAAAGGTGTTAATCTATGGAGCTTCAGGCAGTGTCGGCAGTTATGCAGTACAGATTGCCAAGCACTATGGAGCAGAAGTTACAGGAGTTTGCAGCACCGCGAATTTAGAGATGGTGAAATCGATAGGAGCAGACAAAGTAATCGATTACACGAAAGAAGATTTTACACAAAGAAGTGAAACTTATGATGTCATTTTTGATGCAGTGGGAAAAATTAAATCATCAAAACGTAAAAAGTCTTTGACAAAATCAGGAGTTTATCTATCCGCTCTTGCATTGTCTGGTAACATCATATTGAAAGTCGAAGACCTGATATTTCTCAAAGAACTCTGTGAAGCAGGAAAGCTAAAAACGGTAATCGACAAACGCTACCCATTTGAACAAATTGTAGAGGCACACAGATACGTAGATAAGGGACATAAAAAGGGGAATGTAGTGATAACTTTGGAGCATTAAAAACAAATGATTTGAAAAGTGTTTTTAGTATTCGTAGGTATAACTGTTATTTTGTTAGGTTTACTTATTATATTTATTTAAAACCGTACGATCAATTAGTTTATAAATACAGGCATCTTTTCTCAAAATATCGTATCTTAATACATGAGCGAAATCAATTTAAATAGCGTTGAAGTCATCAACATTTATAGTAAGTATTACGTGAAGACCCTCCGTATCTTTGGTTCGATGGCACGTGGTGATTTTCGAATAGATAGTGATATTGACCTTCTTGTAACATTTTCGAAACCTGTTTCACTATTACAAATGGTTGGTTTAGAAAGAGAATTATCGGCTGTCATAGGACGAAAGGTGGATCTTTTAACTACCAAATCTATCAGCCGTTATCTGAGGAATAGAATAGTAAAGGAGTCTCGCCAAATTTATGCCGCGCGATGATTCTATATATCTTAAGCATATCCGGGATGCGATCCTTAAGATTGAGAATTACACAAATCGAATCTCTTCTGCCTCTTTTCAAAAAGATACACTCGTTCAGGATGGGGTAATCCGTCAAATCGAAATTATCGGGGAAGCAACAAAAAGATTATCGAAGCAAATCCGAGAAGTGAATCAGGATGTGCCGTGGGATGATATTGCCGGAATGCGTGATAAGTTGATTCATGATTATTTTGGTGTCGACATAGAAAAAGTTTGGCTTACTGTTCAAAAAGATATTCCAATATTGAAAAAGCAAGTCAACTTTATCCTGAAAAGTCTTTAAGTCCCATATCCGCGCTTTAACTGGGCGCTGAACAAATTTAGAAGTAATCGGTGTAAAATTGTTCGTCCGATTATCGAAACATATTATCTAAATGGGAAAACATTATGTTGAGAAAATCCATTCTTTTAATATTTATTATCATCACAGGTATCGGTCATAATATAAACGCGACCGAAATTTTTACTGCAACGGATTCTCTTCCCGATGTTTTTCCTCTCAGCGTCGGTAATGAATGGACATACATTTATTCATTGGATAGTTACAACGAGATAGCATGGAGTTATAAAGTAAACGGCAGTGTGAGATTACGAATTATTGAAAAATCTATCATGGGTGATTCAATCGTGTGGAGCATAAAAAAAACGAATAACTTGATTAGTGATCATAATGGATTGATCTATCATGATACAAGCATTAGCACTTTTAATTTCGTTGAAATGCAAAGTGGGGATCATCGTATTCTCAGTCCAGGATTTCCTTTTTACTCGATGCCGTTTGACTCTACGTTTATAACCCGATACTCCGCAGTTGATTCATCTGGTAGCTATAGTTTTGTGATCGATAAAGGTCGGATGAAATATACATACACGTTTAAAGAGGGAATCGGTGCAACATCATATTCTGCGATGGATATGTGCATATGTTTAGACTATTGGAATGCATCTTACGGCCTTATAAATTATCAAATCAATGCTGTAGAAACAAATCGAGAAATGAATAACATAACAGAATTTAAACTTGAGCAAAATTATCCCAATCCATTCAATCCAATAACAACTATAAATTATAAATTGCCGGTAGATGATCGGGTAATGCTTAAAGTATATGATATCCTTGGACGTGAAGTAGCAATTCTTGTAAATGAGAATAAGAAGCGTGGAAGCTATGAAGTTGAGTTTGATGGTTCAATGCAAACGAGCGGTGTGTATTTTTATACTCTGCAAGCAGGTAATTATATCGGTACTAAAAAGCTCTTACTGATGAAATGATAATCAACTATAGCTCAAAGAATAAATCGGATTGATCTTGATGAATATGAAGGTAATCATAAAACCCGCTGAAGATGATGCGATGATTCAGTTGGCAAAAAAATTATTTTTGGAGTATGCTGAATCTCTGAATTTCAATCTCTGCTTCCAGAATTTTGAGAAAGAAGTTGCTGGTCTACCTGGTGATTACGCGGAGCCGGATGGCAGACTTCTGCTATTGTATTACGGTGATCTACCGGTTGGTTGCGTTGCACTCAGGAAGGTGGTGGATAAAATATCTGAGATAAAACGTTTGTACGTTATGCCGAAATATCGCGGTAAAGGATTTGGTAGAAAACTCGCGCTCGAAGTTATTCGGCAGGCAAAAGAGATCGGCTATGAAAGAATGAAGCTGGATACGATTCCATCTATGAAAGAAGCAATTGCACTTTACCATGAGCTTGGATTTAAGGAAGTTTCTGCTTACAGGTACAATCCGGTTGAAGACGCAATTTATATGGAACTGGATTTGCAAAAAAGGAGAAGCGAGTGAAACGCGATTTACAATCGATAATATCTTCATCTCCGATCATGCTGACGGAAGGATCAATCATCGAGCGGTTGAGGAGAGAGTATTTTTATGAATTACATCCGCACATCCTAAATGCGAATTGCATTTACGATCAGGTAGGAAGGAAAATACTCGAAGAAATTTATCTTCAATACATTGCGATAGGGAAATCGAAAAATATTCCTTTGATACTTTTCACACCTACATGGCGGGCGAACCCTGAACGGCTCGGTAAATCGGGTTGGATGCTCAAAGAGGTGAACGGAGAAAATTTCAGGTTCATTGATTCACTGCGGAATGAACAGGGAGTCTATACCGAAAAAATTTTGATTGGAGGATTGATCGGTTGTAAAGGAGATGCATACAAACCGGAAGAGGCGTTGAGCGTGGATGAAGCATTTCATTTCCATCAAACGCAAACACGCGCGTTAGCGAATGCAGGTGTAGATTTTTTATTCGCGGCAACGCTGCCTGCTTTTACTGAAGCGTTCGGTATTGCCAAAGCGATGGCGTTAACGGCCATTCAGTATATTATCAGCTTTGTTGTTTATGCTGAAGGAACGCTGCTCGATGGTACGTCATTGAAAAGTGCGATTGAACAGATAGATAAGCAGGTTACTCCAAGACCGTTCGGATATTTTATCAATTGTGTTCATCCCACTGTTTTCGAAGAGGCGATTAATAATTCCCAAAATTCGTCAGCAATTGTCAGAGAGAGGATACTTGGCTTACAGGCGAACACATCTTCTAAAAGACCGGAAGAGTTGGATGGGAGTGTGGAATTGATTTCGGAAGAACCCGAACAATTCGCCAACTCAATGATTTCACTCAACAAAAAATATGGAATTAAAATACTGGGCGGGTGCTGCGGCACCAACAATAAGCATATCTCTGAAATGACGAAGGTGTTAGATGAAAAGCAGCTTGATCAATTTATTTCAAATAGAGATATGAAGAAATAAATTTCGTCCTCGGTACGATATAAATCATCTCTCCGATTATTTCCAGCGGACTCACGAGTTTGTTAAATGTAATTTCAATTTTCTCCTGTATCGTGTCGGCGCTTGCAGTTGAGAATTTTACAGGTATAACAAGCGAGCTATCAGGAAATGAGTACCAATAGATTTGTTTTTCCTGTTTTCTGGTTGTACGGAATTGAAAAGGTGCATCGAATGCGTTCATCTCTTTACCGTTGATTGAATAAGCTATTGAAACCGTAAACGGACGGGATGCTGTTGTAATGTTTAGCTCAAGATCGTAATGAGAGGTAGTATCGGTTTGTTGCTTTTTTATTTTCCTTTCGATTTTCACCCAATTCGAGTCAAAATATTTCCCGGGATCAATAATAATCGAAGTCACATTTGCCGCAATCAGCGTGTCACGTCCGCCGCCTGAAATTTTGATTCCGCTCAAATACTCAGGACTTTCGACAGAGATTTTGCTCAACCGGGTATCGAGATTATACTCCTGATTAATTTTAATCTCTCTTTTCCATAAGTTATTGAAGGAAGGTGACGATACTGAAATTGCCGTAAGACCGATGAAGCATACCGCCAGAGTACCAAAAGCGTAACGAGATCTCATCTTTCTTACAATATTTAGGCTCGATGGAGAATTTCTTATAACTGCGGCGGCGGCAAAAAGAAACGGCAAAATATAAATAGTCAGTAATACAATTACACCGGTGTTTGCTAAGAGCCATAGACCGGTACCGGGAATTTGTACTTTAGCGATTTCATGAAAAAAGATTTCGCTCCATTCTGAAAATACCAACCTCAGCATCCAAACAGGAGAAAGAACCAATAAGACAATTTTCAAAATCGGATTGTGAATCAGCATTGCCAGAGATATCAGAAAAAGAGCAGCAGCAGGTTCAACTGTGAGTTTCACATTTAGGAAGCCAAGGACCGCAATGTAAAGTACAAGTATTATAACCGACCGTTTGAAAAAATAGTATGGACAGTCTGCAAGTGGTAGTTTTGAACTTAACCTTAATCCAATCCAACCGCCAATCAATAATCCGAGTGCAGATAAAAAATAATATAATTCAATATTCGTATACCACGGATGACGGATTCCTTTGATTAATCCGATTACATCCGATGAGAACCATCCGCAGGAAATTATTATCAGCGAAAAGAAAAATATCTTCAGTCCTGACCAACGAAAATTAACAGTACGGCGACGCTTACGAACGATGATGACAGCGATAAGCGTCAGGACAAGGGTTAGAAAAATGAATGTCCACAAAATCCAATAGGATAATATGATCGGTGTGCCTCCGACGAGATAAAGCCAGTATTTTTCCAGTTTCGGTGAAGGGATGTCTTTATCGAACCGCGCAATCAGTTTTAGAACAATATCGCCCGAGCGTTTTAAACCCGTAGGATCAAAGTTTTCAAAATTATCCTGAGCGGTGTGCACGGGATAACTCACATCAGATATAAAAGCAATAGCGGGAATACCTTTTTGCAGGAATGGTTCATGATCGGAACCGGGACCATCAGATATCGCGTGATTCATAGAAAAGAAATGTGTGGGATAACGGAGATTTGAATATCCGAGTTTACCGTGTTCTTCAACCGCCGCTTGAACAAGCCATCGTGGTGCACTTGCACTTCTGTGAGCATCAGGATCAATATCGAGGGGACCTCTACCGTCAGCCATATCGATCTGGATCATCAGGTTGACACTGTCTATATCAGAAAAATTACTGACGAAATGTTTAGAGCCAACGAGTCCTTTTTCCTCACCTCCAAAACAGCAAAATACGATAGTGGAGTTATGTTTACTTTTAGCTAATACTCGTGCCGCTTCTAAAACTACAGCAACACCCGATCCGTCATCATTTGCGCCGGGGATTTCAGGATCGGATGAATCTATATGTCCACCGATTACAAGGCTTTTCTTTGAATATCCGTACTTCATTCCAACGGCAACACCGCTTGGAGTATTTCCGCCGCTGTATCTGTCGATCGGCATTATGTAAGCGGTATCGCAGCCGTACTCGAGGAATTTTTCTGCGGCATATCTGAGGGCTTCTTGCTCGGCGGATGAGCCCATTGTCCGCGGACCAATATCAACACTTAAATGCTTTAATATTGAATGCGCATTTTCCTGAGAGAATTCGGTTTGAGATGATGAATGAATTGACAGAACAAATATGCAAAAGATTAATCCCAATGAATTCCGAAGAATCATGTCAGATTCCTTTTGTAGAAATCCAACAATTTCAAATGATATTTTTCGCCGCCAATATCCCATGTGTTATTATGAGCGGCACCTTCAATAGGGAAAATATCTTTCGGTGGATTCGCCTGCTCGAATAATTTTATCGAGTATTCAAATTTGATGAGAGGATCAACCGTTCCGTAAACAAATAATACCGGAACTTTAATATTTTTTACTGATTCGATCGGGGAGACATCGCGTGCTTTGAATTTTGCTCTCAGCTCGGAATGTATAATGACAATATTGCGGAGATAATGGAACGGAAGTTTAATAATTCGTCTCTGGTAATCGTCGAAGATTTTACGTAGAGCGGCGAACGAGTTTTCAGAAACGACGGCAGAAATTCGCTTATCAATCGCGGCTGTTTGGATCGCGATAGCCGCGCCCATCGATGTGCCGAACAATCCGATCTTGCCGATGTTAATATCTTTACGCGCCGACAAGTAATCGATGATTTTGATGACATCGAATTTTTCGTAGAAGCCGTATGTGCAGTGAGTTCCTTCGCTGTCGCCGTGCCGCCGTAAATCGAATAAGAAGACATTGAAATTATTATCATGCATCAGTTTGGCAAATCGCAGACCGTCAATTTTGCAATCAGCAACTCCATGTATGTAAACGATAGTTCCCTTCGCAGTCTCCTTCGATTTAATAAACCAGCAGTTTAGCCGGAAACCATCGACCGATTCAATGAATATCTCTTCACAATCGAGCATCATTTCTTTTGGATTTGTAGGCAAACCGAGTTTAGAGTAGAAATCTGCCTTCCTGCGCCGTGGTTGAAGCAGAAGGGTAGGACCGATGATGAAAATAATGACCGTCACCGAGATCAGGAAAACAGCCAAAGCAGCAATAAGTGCGATTAGCCAGGTCATTATTGTGTGATATTTATTGAGGAGTCTATAAGCATGATTTTTAATATAGGAAGTGATTGAATTGGAAGCAAGATGGGGAAATATGAGATATGAGTTGTTGAGCGGAATATTTATTCTTCGTATATTTCTTCCCGTATGAATCCACCTAAAAATATTGCTATTGTCCACGATTGGCTGGTAAGTATGCGCGGCGGGGAAAAGGTGCTGGAGGTGCTGTGCGAGCTTTTTCCGGATGCCACCTTGTTCACGCTTGTGCATGATAAACGTAAATGTTCTCCGGCAATTGAACGGATGAATATCAAAACGTCATTTCTTCAAAAACTTCCTTCATCGACAAAAAAATATCAATATTATCTGCCACTATTTCCAACGGCAATCGAGCAATTTGATTTGAGCGATTTTGATCTTGTGATATCGAGCAGTCATGCCGCGGCAAAAGGTGTTCGCGTAAATAAACGCTCGCTTCACATCTGTTATTGCTACACGCCGATGCGCTACATCTGGGATCAATACGAGCAATATTTCGGTAAAGGGCGCGCTTCCCTTATCACCCGGGTCGCTATGAAATTCTCTTTGAATTATTTACGAAGGTGGGATGTGGCATCTTCCAGGCGGGTTGATGAATTTATCGGAATATCGAATGCAATCCGTGAGAGAATTAGTAGGATTTATAACCGTGATGCGGCTGTAATCTTTCCGCCGGTTGATATCGATAGATACTCCATATCGAAACAGGACGGTGGATACTATCTGATAGTCTCTGCGCTTGTGCCGTATAAAATGGTTGATCTTGCTGTTGAAGCATTTAATAAATTAGGTGAACGACTGATTATTATTGGTACAGGGAATCAGGAACAGAGATTAAGAGCGATAGCAAAAAAGAACGTTGAATTTCTCGGCTGGGCTAATGACGATACTGTTAAGAAATATTATGAAGGGTGTCGCGCTTTAATCTTCCCCGGGGAAGAAGATTTTGGAATCGTTCCCGTTGAAGCGATGGCATGCGGTAAACCTGTTATCGCGTTTAAAAAAGGGGGCGCGCTCGATACTATGATAGATGGTGTTACAGGTTTATTTTTTAACGACCCGACTTCAGAAAGCTTAGCGCGATGTGTCGGTGAATTGTCGAAGCGTAATTTCGATCAATATAAAATTCGGGAACACTCTCTTCAATTTGAACGGAAGATTTTTAAAAAAGCAATCGGTCAGTTTATTGAAACTAAATGGGAAGAACATATTAAAAAATCAAACGGTTAATTTTTGCTTTTAGGTTCAAAAATAGATACTTTTGACAATTGAAAACAACGAAATATCTTTTGTGAAAATAAGCTCGCTGATCATATCTTTAATTCTATTCTTGATTCTAACCGGTGGATCGGCGTTGTCTCAATCGAACTATGTTGTTTATCCAACCTCTTTCTCAAACGGAAATAAAAGCACGGAGATTCAAGCCGATCGACCGAAAATCGGTTTAGTCTTGAGCGGCGGCGGCGCGCGCGGATTGGCACAAATCGGTGTTCTTAAAGCTTTGGAGAAACACGGAGTGCATATCGATTTGATTGTTGGAAATAGTTTGGGTAGCGTTGTCGGCGGATTGTACGCTTCGGGTTACACAACGACTGAAATTGAAAGTATAGCATTACATACCGATTGGGTAGAGTTATTATCTTTTGCAGAGGAAACAAAGCGGACGGATCTTTTTGTAGGTCAAAAACAATCGCAGCAGGAAGGATTTTTTTCAATCCGGTTCGACGGTTTAGAACCGCTAATCCCATCGTCAATCTCAGGTGGTCAGCGTTTGCTGAATTTTTTTTCTCACCTCGCATTGCAGGCGATATATCATCCGGATCCGAGCTTCGATGATCTGAAAATTCCATTTCGGGCAGTCGCAACCGATTTAATCTCCGGTAGAAGAATTATATTAAACCAAGGATCGCTCGCAGAAGCGCTTCGTGCCAGTGTTACCGTTCCTCTGCTCTATTCTCCCATCAAAAAAGATTCATTGGTATTGGTTGATGGTGGATTGAGATCAAATATTCCTGCCGATATCGCCCGCGAGCTTGGATGCGATGTTGTTATAGTTGTTAACTCTACAAGTTCCATGCGCAATCAACAACAGATGAAAGCGCCGTGGGAAGTTGCGGATCAAATAATGACGATAATGATGCAGGAATCTAATCGCGATCAATTGAGACTCGCCGATATTGTTATCACCCCAAAAACTCGTGAGAGGATTGTTTCCGATTTTTCAAATCTTGATTCACTGATTATTGAAGGAGAACTCGCCGCGGATGGCAATATTCAACATATATTTCAAATTATTAAAGAGAAAACTGAGAAACATTCCTCTGATTCCGAATTCCGAAATGTGGTGATGAATTTTTCAGGTGAAGGTATTTCAGAATTATTGAAAACGACAATTATCCGCGAATCGGAGTTGGGAAATATTTCGATCTCACAGGTGCGCGGCTGGCTGGATAAAATTACCGCGAGCGTAGAAAATATAAACCCCTTTGCAGAAATATCACAATCGTGGGATACAGCGAAAATCTGTATTAATATCAGATCAAGAAAAATCATTCGCGAAATTCGATATCATGGAAATACTTTATTGCCGGATTCCGTGGTGCAAAAATGTATAAGTCAATGCATTGGTCATTCAATCGGTGATTCGGTTACTGTGAGCAATCGTGAAAATCTTCTGCGCCGATATCGGCAATTAGGTTATTCATTAGTCAGAATCGATTCGTTAATGGTTGATAATGAGGGAATATTATCATTCCGGATTAATGAAGGCGTGATTGGTGGCATCGAATATAATGGAAATGTGAAAACGCGTGATTACATTATCAGGCGGGAATTTCCTTTGGGGGTCGGAGATGTTTTTAATATTGACAAAGCTACACGCGGAATTATCAATATTAAAAGCACAGGTCTTTTCGATTATGTTTTTGTGAATGTGAAATATAAAAACGAATTACCGGTGATTATTCTGAATGTTAAAGAGCATAGCTCGGAACTCGTGCGTCTCGGTTTTCATGCTGATAACGAACATGGGATAGTTAGCACGGTCGATATTCGCGACGGAAATTTCCGCGGCGCATGGGAAGATCTGGGATTAGTTCTGCGCTACGGATACAGAGATTGGTTCGTTAAAACAGAGTATACCGTGAACCGTATTTTTCATTCTTACTTCACTTTCAATTTACGCGGGTATGTCACTTCACGGGATCTGTTTACATATTCGTACGCTACTGAAACTTCTACCGAACGTTGGGAAAGAATAGAATCGGGACGATACCGCGACATTCGTTATGGAGGATTAATGATGTTTGGCAGTCATGTTGCACGTCTCGGTAATGTAACGGCTTCACTTAGATGGGAACAACAGAAAATTAAATCGATATCGGGGACAGGTTATTCGCCGTTGAAACAACGGTTTGTAAGTCTTCGATTACAGAGCACAATCGACACTGAAGATAAATATTCATTTCCAACAAAAGGATTGATGTTCACAATATCGTTCGAATCGGCATCGAAAAAATTTGGCAGTGATGTCGGTTTCGGCAAGATTGGTGCCGTGTATGAAAATTATTTCACTGTTTTCTCTCAGCATACTTTGAAAGCAAAAATAACATTCGGTTTTGCAGACCAAACATTACCAATTACAGAGCAATACAGTTTGGGCGGTTTTCAATCGTTCTTGGGATTAAGGGATGATGATAGCCGCGGACGGCAAATGTTTATTGGTAATTTTGAGTATCGACTCAGGTTCCCATTCAAGTTAATTTTCGATACCTATCTTAAATTGAGATATGATTTGGGCACTATATCGTTGGTTCCCGAAGAGCTCAAGTTCAGTAATTTTCATCACGGGTTTGGTGCCGAGTTGGCGCTCGATACCCCGCTCGGTCCGGCTTCGTTCGGTGCCGGACAAAGTTTCTTCATACGAAAAAATCTTCCAAACTCTCCGATTGCGGTAGGTCCGATTCTCCTATATTTCTCAATAGGTCCATCGCTCTAATTATCGTTGCAATTCCCGGTTCGAATTCTTATCTTCAACTCATGAAGAGAGGTTATTCAATAATTGAACACCCTGCGGATCTGGGCATTGAAGCGAATGGGAATTCGCTTGCCGATGCGTTTATACAGGCTGCCCTCGGATTAATGTCGGTTATTGTTGATCCCGATTCTGTAGAATCGATAATCTCAAAAAATATTCATATAACTGCTGATGATAAAGAACAATTGCTGGTAAAATGGTTATCGGAAATTCTTTATCTGTATGACGGGAAAAAATTCATTTCAAAAGAATTTCAAATTCTTTTATTTGATGATGTAGAATTGAATGGTATTGCCATTGGTGAACCATTCTCAGCATCAAAACATAAAATGAGGGTTGATGTCAAAGCAATTACTTATCATCAATTGGTTGTGGAAAAAAATGATGAAAGAGGAAAGGTGAGAGTTTTTTTAGATATATGACTCAGATAATTTGCATAATGGCGGAAATTGTATGTTTACGAAAATAGACAAGTTCAGGTATTTAATCCCGAAATCTTATAAACAGGGAATGAAGATTGATGGATTGGTTTATGCAACTGATAAAATGATTGGGCAAATCGAAAAAGACCAGACAAAAGAACAGGTCGCGAATGTTGCCACACTACCCGGATTTGTAGGCAAATCTCTTGCAATGCCCGATGCTCATCAGGGCTATGGTTTTTGCATCGGTGGGGTTGCGGCGGCAGATATTAATAATGGGGTAGTCTCTGCCGGTGGTGTTGGATTCGATATCAATTGCGGTGTGCGTTTACTTGCCACACAATTTGGATTGAGCGATGTAAAGCCAAAACTTGAACAACTGCTGAATCGGCTGTTCCGTGATATTCCATGCGGTACGGGAAAAAAGGGTTTACTAAATGTATCAAGATCAGAACTGGATGACGTGTTGCGCGATGGCGCAGAGTGGGCGGTGAAAAATAATTATGGGAATGATAGAGATCTTGCTCATATCGAAGAGTATGGTAAAATTCCCAACGCCGATCCCGCTCTTGTAAGTATCAGAGCAAAAGAGAGAGGGCATAATCAATTGGGAACATTAGGATCGGGTAATCACTTTCTTGAGATTCAAGTTGTTTCGGAAATATTCGATTCTGAAGTTGCGAAAAATTTCGGTTTATCTCAAGGTCAAATTGTTGTATTGATTCACAGCGGATCACGCGGATTAGGTCATCAGGTGTGTACAGATTATCTTGATATGATGCAAAGTGGGATGAAGAAATACGGGATCTCGGTTGTCGATAGACAGCTTGCATGCGTTCCTATAAATTCAAAGGAGGGACAAAATTATCTAAGTGCCATGGCGGCATCGGCAAATTTCGCTTTTGCAAACAGACAAATGATAACACATTGGACCAGGGAGGTGTTCCATCAAATACTCGGTTCAGGCGATCTGAAAATTGTGTACGATGTATGCCACAATATTGCGAAGTATGAAGATCATGATGTTGATGGTAAGAGGAAGAAAGTTTTGGTGCACCGGAAAGGAGCTACACGGGCATTTCCAAAAAATCATATTGCACTGCCACAGGAATTGCGCGGCTTCGGTCAACCGGTTCTTATTCCCGGTAGCATGGGAACATGTTCGTATGTGCTGGTGGGTACCGAACTTGCGATGAAAGAGACTTTCGGCTCATCTTGTCACGGTGCTGGCCGATCGAAAAGTCGGACGCAAGCAAAAAAAGAAACATCTGTTGAAGAATTATTCCGTGAGATGAAATCGAAAGATATCATTGTGCAAGGAGAAACTAAATCCGGATTAACAGAAGAGAAACCGGATGCATATAAAGATGTGAGTGAAGTTGTAGATGTAGTTCACGGAGCCGGGATTGCATTAAAAGTCGCAAAACTCTTTCCTTTAGCGGTAATGAAAGGATGAATAAATTATTACTCTAAAATGGTAAAATCGGAGACTTTTTTTAAAAAATTCTAAATTTTTTAAAATTATTAATAAAATATAACCGTTGTGGACAAGAAATATAAAATCATTAAAAATGATGAAAATACGAAGGTTTTCAGTCTGGATAAATTGTGGATAAGTCTGCTATCAACGTATTATCAAGGATTAATAGCTTCATCTAAACTCTTTCTTTAAAAAAAAGCTTGCATCTTATTAAAAAAATGATTATCCTCATTTTGTAAATTTCCCGAAGGGCAACCCCAAGCCCATATCTCAATAATTCAAATAATTAAGGAATGCACAATGGATTCTTCCGATAAATACGTTGAGATTTTAGAAGGTATATCAGGTGGCTTTTTTGCTTTAGACCAGAACTACCGCTTTACCTACTGGAATCGTGCAGCAGAAGACGGAACAGGAATGAAACGCGACGATGTTTTAGGTAAAAACGTCTTCGAGGTTTTTCCGAATGCCAAGGATGCCGAGCTTGGGGAAAAATATCGGATCGCCATGGAATCTAAAACGTTTCAAAGTTTTGAAACATGTTATCGGGATGAGCGATTTGAATCATGGTACGATATTAGGATATATCCCACCGACAACGGTATATCTGTTTTTTTTCAAGACATAACTAATCAAAAAAGGGAACAGCGTCAGAAAGAAATGTTGATGGAGGTATCGCATGTTATCAACGTCGCGCCTCATCTTGACGATCTCTGCCTGAATGCAGGTGAGCGCATCGCCCAGTTTATGGAAATACCCTCCAAATTTGTTTGCATATACCGATACGATCAGCGCTCAGGACTTCTTCACTTGATGGCGCCGTCGCTTGTCGATGTTCGAGTTAATCCTGAAGTTGAACATCAGATTGTCGATGAAAAAACCAATACTATTGCGGTTCAAACCGCGTTGACACGTAAAGCAATAGTTACGGATGAGCTTGCTCGCAGCACAATAGCCGCCTATTTCCTTGGTGAAGCCGAAGAATCTAAACTCAAAACTCTCATCTCGATTCCACTTATGGTTCAAAATGAATTGCAGGGAATTTTGGAAGTGCTCTCTCCGAAGGTGGATAAGTATGTTCGCGATGAAATGAAATTATTATCGATCATTTCAAACGAATTAGCGATTGGAATGAGCCGCAAGCGATTGATGGACGAGATAACTATTAAGAATATCGAGCTGGAGAACGAAAAGAAACGCACAGATGACGCGAATGAAACATTAAAGCGATTTCTGGCAACATTCAGCCACGAATTACGCGCTCCTTTGAATGCGATAGTTGGATTTTCTGAAATCTTAACAACCGAACTGCAAAACCTTCCGCACGAAAAAGTCAGCAATTTCATGAAGAATATTCATGAAAGCGGAAAACACTTGCAGGGACTCATAAACGATATTCTCGATCTCTCCAAAATCGAAGCAGGAAAGATGGAGCTTCACATCGAAGCATATCCGGTTTCTTATTTCACCGAAAGTATTGAACGTGTACTTCAACAGCAAATTACGCAGAAGAAATTGAATCTGAAGTTTGAGATCGGACACGATATTGATCAACTCGTCGTAGATCAGACCCGCTTCAAACAGATATTAATGAACCTTGTATCGAACGCTGTTAAATTCAGCCACATGAACGGGACAATAACCGTGGCGGTAAAACGATTCGTGAACGAAATTGAAATTGCCGTTAAAGATGAAGGAGTTGGAATAAAACCCGAAGATCAGGTGCGTTTGTTTCATGCTTTCACTCAGGGGAAGAATTCAAAAGGAATGAAAGAAGGAACCGGGCTCGGATTGGTTATCACCAAACGACTTGTAGAACTCCACGGCGGTCATATTACAGTTGAAAGCGATTGGGGTAGGGGGACAACTTTCCGTTTTCGCATCCCAATGGTTCTGGCTGGTGAAGTTGTTGAATCTGCCGATCAACTTCTGCGGATCGTGAGTGAGCAGCCGGTTGCAATGTCTGACGGCGAAAAACCTCTTGTCCTGATCATTGAAGATAACGCTCAGGCCAGTCAGCTTATCCAGATGTATTTGCAGGAAGCTGGATATCGCACCGAAATAGCCAAAGACGGTAACGAAGGATTGGAAAAAGCTAAACGACTTAAACCGCAAATCATTACACTCGATATGATAATGCCGGTAAAAGACGGTTGGCAAGTATTGAAGGAATTGAAGCGCCATCCGATATGCAAAGATATTCCGATAATAATAATTTCAATTACAGATGAAAAGAAGCTCGGCTTCAGCATGGGCGCAGTTGATTATTTTGTGAAGCCCGTGAATAAAGATGAACTGCTTAGCGCGTTGAACAAAATTCCGATGCGGACTATCGAGCAAAAACAGCATCCCAAAGTATTAATTATAGATGATGACAAGAATGCATCCGAATTGATCCAGGTAATGCTGGAAGCGGAGGGGTACGAGGTCATAAGTACGATGAACGGGAAAGATGGCGTTCAACTCGCATTATCTGAAAATCCAGATCTGATAATTCTTGATCTCATCATGCCCGATATATCAGGATTCAATGTGGCTTATCAGTTGAAACAACAGGCAAAAACTCGGAATACCCCGATAATCATTCTCACGTCTATGGAAGTTGACGATGATACGCGGGAACAGATGCAGGGATTCATCTCTAGTATCATGAGCAAATCGCGATTTACTAAAAAAGACCTGCTGCGTGAAATCAATACGATTGAGAAACTGAAATAACTCTTTTCTGATAAACCTTGCGAAGGTTTTGAACCTTCGCAAGGTTACTTATTTCCCTCACCAAAATCTATCCTCCAAAGAGTCAGCGGAGGAGGATCATTTTTTTAACCTCGGAATATTGTACTGTCCATAATCTGCAAAAATAAATCCCCGATGCAAGATTTCCTCCATTAAATTGAACATGATATCTTCTCGGTTTTTGATTTTGATTCACAAGGGTTTCAACTTTTCTTCCCAGCAAATCGAACACTTCCAATCTTACCAAACCCTCTTTTGATATTTCATAGTCGATATTTGTTAATCTGCTGAATGGATTTGGATAGTTCTGTCTCAGCATCGCTTCTTTAGGCCTTGTTTCACCGGGGAAAATTTCCCGACGGAAGAATATCTCTCCGTTTCCGTTGTCATCTCCGGACCATGCCAGGCTTAATACGTTTTCTGTTAAACTTAATATAGGTTCACCCGATCGTTTACCATCAGAAGGGTAGAATGGCGGGCAGAATGGTTCCCCTTTTTCTGTGCTGTGCTGTAAAATTAAGGTACCTGAATCTCCAAGATAGTTATCCCAAACGGTTACAAGTAATCCTTCTGAATAACCTATGTCGGGGAAAACGGCATTCGTGCTGGCAGGTATTTTTATTGGAGCCAGCCATCTCAGGTTATCTTCTTCATCATATCCGTTACTTTGTCTTAAAAAAATTGAACCGGAATCATTCCATACGATTAATCGTTCTCCTAATTCATCGATAGCGATTTTTGGGTAGAGCGAAGATATAGCATCTTCGGGTGAAACTAATTCCGGACCATACCATTGAGTTCCGCCATCAGGACTAAAAAAATAACCGACGTCGTTACGGCGGGTTGTTGGGATAATACCAACGGCATGAAATTCCGTCGAACTCAACCAAAAATCGTTCATTGGAGGCATGTTCGTAGTCATGATGCGCCAAGTATTTCCGTAATCTCCGCTTCGCAACAATCCGCATGTACCGGGTCTCTGTTCTGCATAATGAATTAGTACGATTGAATCGCGAGCGGCTATTAATCGAGGTTGAGCGTTTGATCGTAGAATTCGCGGTTCGCTCCATGTAAATCCTCCGTCTGAACTGTTGATAAATCCGGTTCCAACTATTCCGTTAATATAACCGGTGAATGTTATGTACAAATTGAAATCCGAATTAGCGAATTGTCCCGGACTGAATGCAACATCGGGAGAAACTACAGTTGTAGGTGCGGAGAATATTTCACCGTTGTTAAAACTATGGACATATTGAATTCCGGTTCCGGATAAACCACCGATGGTGTCGATGCCGAACCAGATGATGTGGATGCTGTTTCCATCGGTTACAATTTTTGGAGTGATTGAAAGTACAGAGTCGTGCGAAACTTGCATAATCGGTTGCCAGTTGAGATTACAAGAAAATATTTGGCATCTACCCGTTGTTGAATAGAGAAATGTCGATGTGACAACGATCAGTAATATTCGTAATAGAAAATAAGGGATAGATCCCGATTCATAAACCCTTCTGTTCATGATTGAGTAAGATGGGGGAAGATTAATATTATTTTCTATTATATCCAAAAAAAGTCCTCTGCATGATAATACGAAGAAAGAAAGATGAATTCAACTTGGCGGAACGAAAATTATCTTATTGTTTGGAAATTTCTTACATTAACAACATAAATGCCCGAATAATTCCATATTTCAATTGATTTTCGAAGGAAAGCACTATGAAGCTTTATCGTATTTTATTTTTCTCCGTTTTTTTCACTCTCTTTTCGATTATCGGTTTCAGTCAATCGATCATCATAAATGAGATTTATAATTCAAGTAGCACAGACGAATGGATCGAACTGTTGGTAGTGCAAGACGGACTCGATGTGCGGGGATGGGATATCCGCGATTTTTCGAGTAGCGGAACTGCCCAAACTCCGTTAGTATTTTCTACTCATTCAACATGGAGCAGTTTAAAAGCCGGTACTATTATAGTCGTTGCTCGATCGGAAAATACATTCAATGAAGATACAGATCCGGGTGATTATACTCTTACCATTAAGTCTAATAACGCCACATATTTCAGCGGTAATGTTTTTTCAGTAGCGGGGAGTAGCGAGGCAATTGAGATTCGGAATGCATCTCAGGTCCATATCTTCGGTGTATCGTGGGGAGCGAATAATGCGTCGAGTTTACCTGATCCCAAGGTTCATTTTACTGCCTCTGCGACATCAAGTACTGCAACCGCATTTACAGGTGATGCCGTTGGTCAATTAACGAACACAGCTAATTGGGCGCAGAATACAGTCAGCATTACGCGAGGTGCGGGAAATACTGCTGCCAATATCGCCTGGCTCAATCTATTGCGTGCCCGCGCCGATGGATCAGGGAGTGTATCATTTAGTCCTACCGTTGTCAACGGTAATGTCGATACAACGCTTACCATGGTTTACACCCGCAATATTGGTTTTAATGTAAACAATCTGCGGTTGATCATTCCTGCATCATTTGGTTGGTCGAAGGATACAGCCGATGTATTCTTTACCGATATGACAGCAGTGAAGAGTATTTCAGGAGATACAATATATTTCACCAACATAATTTTCTCATCGGATTCATCTATCATTATGATACCGCATATTATAACTCCGATGTACACAGGATATTACAAAATAAAACTTCAATCCGGTGTTGACGGATCATACGGTGACGTCTCACCAATCTCCGTCATGACCGTTTATGGAGCTCCTGTTCCAATTGCCGAAACAAAAGTAAACGACGCTAATGGCGTAGCAACTCGCATCGGGGATCTTGTTACAGTCCGGGGTATTATTACTGCTTCCAATCAGTTCCCAAGCCCAAGTTATATCCAAGATAATTCCGGCGGTATGTCAATTTATAACGTTCCCTTTTCATCAACCGTCAATATTGGCGACGAAATATTAGTGAGTGGTAAGGTAACTCAATTTAGTGGACTGAACCAGATTGAATTGCCAATTCTTCATTCGATCATCAGTACCGGAAATATAATTGATCCAATTGTCGTAACTCCCTCTGCAGTAAACAACGATGGGATTGGGGGTATAGAGAATTACGAGGGTCAACTTGTCCGTTTAAATGGTGTCACAGTTACTGAATTAAATGGTACCGTTGTAGCCAATTGGAGTGGTGGAACGAGTGGAAAGAATTATCGTTTGACAGGTGCTTCTCTAAGTGATACATTGCAAATAAGAATAGACGAGAGCACGAATATTCCCGGTGTTGTGGCACCGGCAGGAGCTTTTGATGTCATCGGAGTGATCAGCCAGTATAAGACGACGAGTCCGTTCATCGGTGGTTATCAAATTATGCCACGCTCAACCCAAGATATTATTTCTGAGGGTCCGTTATTCGCGGAATTTCCGCAGGAAATTGAATTAACCCCGTCTTCGCTCGCGATCACGTGGAAAACAATCTCACCGGGGACATCCCGCATTCGTTATGGGATGACGACATCGTACGAGCTTGGTGTAGTGGGAGTACATGCAGATTCAATGCAGACTGACCACTATGTACCGCTTAATGGTTTATCGGTTGCAACCATCTATAACATACAAGCATTTTCCACAAGCGGGACCGATACAAGTTTTGCTGGTAATCTTATTGTAAGCACAACCTCCGATGCACCAACAACCGGAGTGATCAATGTTTATTTCAGCAAGAGCATCAACACGTCTGTCTCTTCAGGCGAAACAGCATTCGGGAACTACGATTTGACATCAAAACTCGTTCAACGTATTAATGATGCGAAGCGTTCAATCGATGCGTCCATTTATAGTCTTAGTGGTACGGTTGGTGCGACAGTAGCGAACGCGCTGGTTAGCGCGAAAAATCGTGGTGTGAACATCCGTGTGATTGGCGAGTACGATAATCGAACCACTGCCCCCTGGACAACATTATCGAACAATGGTGTTCCGGTGATCTTTGATCTGTATGGCGTAAATGACGGTACAGGGTTACAGCACAATAAATTCTTAGTGATCGATTACAAAGGCGGCGCACCTGAAAGTGTTTGGGTGTGGACAGGTTCATGGAATTTGACCGATCCCGGTACCAACGATGACAGACAAAATGTTATCGAATTTCAAGATGTCGCGCTCGCAGGTGCTTACACTGTTGAGTTCGAAGAGATGTGGGGAAGCAGTACACAAACACCCAATTCATCCGTTTCACGATTCAGTGCTCGCAAGACTAACAACACCCCGCATAAATTTATCATAGGTGGAAAAAATGTCGAATGTTATTTTAGTCCAAGCGATCGAACAACATCCCAGATCGGGAAAACATTAGGCAAAGCAGAACATTCAATCAATGCTGCGCTTCTCACTTTTACCCGGCAAGACCTTGCCGATAGTGTTGTGAATAAAAAGAACTCAGGAAAGACAACACGTGTGTTGATGGATAACAATGTAGACACAGGCAATCAGTACGCATATCTCCAATCGAATGGAGTAGATGTATTATTGAACGTCGGCACCGGTTTCCTGCATCATAAATACGCGCTGGTTGATGCGGAACATATGAACGGAATGTCGTATACGATCACCGGTTCGCACAACTGGTCGAACTCCGCGGAAACCAAGAACGATGAGAACACTGTCATTGTTAAAGATGACCGGATCACAAATCTTTATCTCCAAGAGTTTGCCGCTCGTTATTACGAAGCAGGCGGAACGAACAACATCGTTCTGGGTGTAACTGAAACCGACGGTGGAATTCCGTCGTCGTTCTCATTGTCGCAGAATTATCCTAATCCGTTCAACCCGACAACAGATTTCGGATTTCAGATTGCCGATTTCTCCGCCGAAGGCGGATCCGCCTCTGGCGGAGCATTTGTTTCTTTGAAAGTGTTCAATCTTCTCGGACAGGAAGTTGCGACAATAGTGAACGAAGAGATGAAGCCCGGAAGTTACAAAGTCACTTGGGATGCGAGTAAGATGTCAAGTGGTGTTTATTTCTACCGCTTACAATCCGGAAAATTCACTGATGTGAAGAAGATGGTGCTGATGCGATAAAACTGAAAGGCGAAGAGCGAACGACGGAGATCGAACATCAGATCTTCGATATGCGATTTGAGATGTGAGATGTGAGATTTGAGATGTGAGATATTCGCTTGATAATTATATGCCTCCAAGATTCAGAGATGGATTTTGGAGGTTTTCTATTTCATCGCGCGAATTTGCAATCCTTCAGAAATTGAGTTAAATTCTTTCCGATGGCTTAAATCTTTATATTTATAAAACGGAGTAATTCACGATGAACCTGAATCGTTTAGTATTGACTTCAGTAATTCTATTAATCTTTGGAATGCAAATAGTGCACACTCAAAATTTTTCACCCGCTTTTCCAAAAACATCTGTCACCAAAATGGAAGGGGAACTTGTAAAAAAATATGGTGAAAATCAGAGAGACCGGATTGTAAGGGGACTCAAGCAGGTTGCCGATTTCTGGCGTTCCGAAGATGGTGATGCGTTGGCTTACGAAGAATTTGTTGGATCAAATTTCTCAGGTGATCAATCGAAACTCGATGTGATGTTCAATAGGTATCAATACCTTCTTGAAAAACTTAATGGACACATGCAGGAGATCGGCCGCGAATTTCGCACGCAAGTCGATCTCGATTTCGGACCTGTTGAAAATTACGACGAAATATTTGCCGGTTACGACGTTTCGGCACATACCGCGGATGACTTCTTCCAGAATAAATTAGCATTTATAGTTCTCTTAAATTTTCCATTGACAACTTTGGAGCAACGATTAGCCGAAGGAGAAAAATGGACGCGCAGGCAATGGGCAGAAGCGCGATTGGCACAAATGTTCTCAAAACGCATTCCGGCGGAAGTCAATCTCGAAGTTGCTAAAATCTCGTCCGATGCAGATAGATACATTTCTGATTATAATATCTGGATGCACCACCTGCTCGACTCGAAAGGAGAGAGATTGTTTCCTCCAAAACTAAGATTGCTTTCACATTGGAATCTGCGAGATGAATTGAAAGCGAATTATGCTGACGAAAAAAACGGTTTAGTTAAACAAAAAATGATTCAGCAAGTTATGGAGAGAATAGTAACTCAAACCATTCCTGCTGTTGCCGTGAACAATCCAAACGTTGATTGGAATCCATTCACTAACGATGTAAAATTGACTGGCGTGAAAGATTTCGATCAACCGGTCCAATCGGATCTGAAAATTTCCAATTCTCCTGAACCGGACACGAGATACGCGACTCTCTTATCAACATTCAAAGCCTCACAAAAAATTGATGTATACTCTCCAACAGCACCAACATTGATCACCCGACGATTTGACGAGAATCGTGAGATACCTGAATTGAGAGTGAAAGCGATGTTCGAACAAGTACTTACTTCACCATTGGTGGAGAAGGTTGCAAAAATTATCCAAAAGCGTTTGGGACGTCCACTGGAACCGTTCGATATTTGGTATAATGGTTTCCGCCAGCGCAGCACTTATAGTGAAGCTCAACTAGATGAGATAGTATCGAAAAAATATCCGACTCCTGAAGCTTACAAGAATGATATACCTAACATGCTCTTAAAACTTGGATTTTCGCAGGAACGTGCAAAATATTTAGCAGATAGGATTGAAGTTGATCCTGCGCGCGGTTCAGGTCATGCAATGGGTGCCGGAATGAAGGGAGAAAAAGCGCACCTCCGCACACGTGTTGCCGCCGGAGGAATGAATTATAAAGGATTCAACATTGCTGTTCACGAAATGGGTCATAATGTTGAGCAGATATTTTCTTTGGATAATATTGATAATTGGTGTTTACAGGGTGTTCCTAACACAGCGTTCACCGAAGCGATTGCTTACACTTTTCAGGATAACGATTTAAAATTACTCGACTTGGCAGCCCCGACTTCTGAAAATGTTTCTTTCAAAGTTTTGAATGATTTTTGGCAGACCTACGAAATCGCCGGTGTCTCACTGGTAGATATGACGGTGTGGCATTGGATGTACGATCATCCAAATTCATCACCATCCGAGTTGAAAGAAGCGGTTATCAAAATATCAAAACAGATTTGGAATCAGTATTATGCGCCTGTGTTTAAGAAAAAAGATGTTCTTTTACTCGGGATATATTCGCACATGATCGATTCGTATATGTACCTTCCCGATTACACCATCGGACATCTGATCGCGTTCCAGATCGAAGAACAAGTAAAAAAAGTTGGAAACATCGGTTCGGAAGTTGAGAGGATGGCATTGATCGGCAGGATAGCACCTGACTTATGGATGAAAAAAGCAACCGGTTTATTCGTTGGGCCTGAATCTCTGATTATTGCCACTGAAAAAGCTCTGAAGGAAATTAAATAATGAACATGTCAACCGACGGTATTTGAAAAATGGAACAATACTATGAAACCAAAAATTAAAATATTGTATGTTGATGATGAGGTCGATGCTCTGCACGCTCTTAAGCTTGGGTTGGAAGATCGTGGATTTGAAGTGCTGATATCAGAAACAGGTGCAGATGCACTCGAGATATTAAGGTCCGAAAAACCCGATGTGATTATCGCCGATTTAAGAATGACGCCGATGAACGGATTTGAATTATATCAGGAAATCAAGAAAAAGAAAAATCTAAAGTCGGTGGTCTTCTTCTTTCTAACTGCGGTCGATGATTTTCTTGCCCAGAAATACGGTCAAACGCTTGGCGTTGATGCTTACATTACGAAACCGATTGAATTGGATTACCTTGATTCGGTAATAAAACAAAAAGTCGGTAAATAATAATCCTCACCTACCATTAGGAAAATAATTTGACATCTCAACGATTTCATTTTGTCGATATCCTCAGAGGGTGGGCGGTCTTTGTAATGATCGAAACGCACGTGGTGAACGCACTCATTGTCCCAAATTTGAGGGATGAACCTACATTCAAGATATTGACTTTCATCAACGGACTTGTAGCTCCTTCGTTTCTATTTTGCGCGGGTTTCGGTTTGGCTATTTCTTTATCAAGGAAGTGGGATCAATACGTCAAACTTGAGAAACCTTTTTGGAAATATATTCAGCGACTCTTTTTCATATTGATTGTTGGCTATTCCCTTCATCTGCCATTCTTTTCTCTTAAAAAACTACTTGTCTTGAGCAATGTCCAAGCGTGGAGTTCATTCTTTCAAATCGACATTCTTCAGACGATAGCTATTACTCTTTTTCTACTTACGTTAATTGCCGTGATTATTAGAAAAGAGAAAATATTTATTCCTGCCATCATCATTTTCGGATTATTAATAGTTTTTTCAGCTCCAATAATCAGAGCGTTCGATTATTCTGATTGGAATGTATGGCTGCGGCCGCTTTTCACTATTGAATATAAATCTCAATTTCCGCTATTTCCTTGGTCTGCGTTCTTAATCAGCGGAACGATACTCGGATTATTATTCATCAAATCAAGAACAGCCGGTGTAGAAGAATCTTTTATGAAACGTGCGGGGATTACATCGGTGTTGATGGTTGTGATTGCACTTGTGGCTGAATATATTCCGTTTACAACTTATCCGAATCATAATTTTTGGAAAGCAAGCCCTGAATTCTTCTTCGTTCGGTTAGGACTTGTTGTGCTCAGTTTGTTTGGTTTATGGAAATATGAACAACGGAAAAATTCTGCCGGCAATTCTGTATTCTCGTTATTCGGACAGGAATCGCTTCTTGTCTATGTTGTTCATCTGTTAATAATCTATGGCTACACCTACCCTTGGAGTTTTATAAGATATTTCGGCCAAACTCTGAATTATACCGAATGTATCGGTCTGTTTTTGCTTTTAACATTGGTAATGTATCTGCTGGCTTATCTGTGGCATTGGATGAAGAATTGGAATCCGAAAATCGCGAAAAGTGTTCAGTATGTTTGGTTAACCGCGATCATGGTTGTTTTCATCCTTAAGTAATCTTAAGTTGGCATCGATCAGATTTTTATTTCCCCGGTTTCAATAATTTATCGAGTTGCCAGGTCCTGATTTCGGCGAGAGCTTTATAATCTGTAAGGTCGAAATGAATAGGTGTGATGGAAACATATTTCTGAAATATTGAAATGAGATCGGTTTCTTCAGAAGAATCTACAACATCCAGTTTGCCCGTCAGCCAGAAGTATTCTTTGTTATTCGGGTCGCGGCGCACATCGAATGTGTCGTCCCACCTCGATTTCCCCTGGCGTGTGATTCTGATACCCTGAATTTCTTTTTCCTTCAACGGAGGAACATTCACATTCAAAAGTGTATCTTTTGGAATCGGTTTTTTTAAAATATAAGCTGCCAGTTGGCGGCTAAGTTTGGCGGCATAACGGAAATCAGCTTTCTCGTACGTCGTGAGAGAAACTGCGATGGAGGGAATGCCCAGAATAGTACCTTCAGTCGCTGCAGAAACCGTTCCGGAATAAATGATATTTATCGCTGTGTTCGATCCGTGATTAATTCCGGAGATCAATAAATCCGGATTTTTTTTGAACACTTTCCGGACCGCAAGTTTTACGCAGTCAGCCGGGGTTCCATCAACCGCATACCCGAAGAATTTTTTGTTCTTGTAGAATTTTTTTAAGCGTAAAGGATAATTCATGGTGATCGCATGTCCTACAGCGCTTCGTTGTTCATCAGGTGCAACCACAATAACATCGCCGATCTTACTCAATTCCTGGGCGAGAGCATATATTCCGGGTGCATCTATGCCATCATCGTTTGAGACTAGAATTGTGGGTCGCTTCTTTCTTTTTGGATTTTTCACTCTATTCCTAATAACTCTCTTTGTTCGTTGGAAATTTATTTGACTTTACGTCATTTATGTAAAGACGGAACGCGTCGCGTATTGTATTTGCCAATTCCGAATAACGTCGCACAAATCGCGGTTTAAATTCTTCGGTTAATCCCAGCATATCATAAACCACAAGTACCTGACCGTCACAATGCGGACCGGCGCCGATTCCGATTGTCGGGATAGGAATCGATTTTGTTACTTTCTTCGCCAGTTCAGCAGGAATTTTTTCAAGCACCAGAGCGAATACACCTGCTTCAGCAAGGACTTTCGCATCTTGTAATAACTCTTCTGCCTCCTGTTTCGTTGTGGCTCGCACTTCGTATGTACCAAATTTATTGATTGCCTGCGGAGTCAAACCTAAATGCCCCATCACGGGAATTCCGATTTTTACAAGATGCTTAACGATGTCTGCGATATATGCTCCACCTTCCAATTTCACCGCACCAACACCGACCTCTTTCATGATTCTACCCGCATTTCTCACCGCATCATCTGTGCTCGCCTGAAACGACATGAACGGCATATCAACTACGATCAGAGCATTTTTAACTGCACGTTTTACTGCCTTAGCATGATAGATCATATCATCAACCGTTACGGGCAATGTGGTTTCGTAACCGTGAACTACGTTACCGAGTGAATCGCCTACGAGTATGATATCTGTACCGACCTGATCAAGGTATTTGGCAACTAAATAATCGTACGCGGTCAGCATTGCTATTTTTTCACCCGTCTCTTTCATCTTTACAACGGTCTTTGTCGTTACGACGCGAGGTTTTTGACCGTTCGGTTTAATCTTTTTCATATAATGCTACCTTTCCATCGTTTAGTTTGGGAATCGATTCGCTTCCGAAATTTTCCCACGTGATATCAAATTCTTCCTGAAATCCTTCTTTAATATACTCAACCGATTCCTCGAATGAAACTTTCCGGTTTAATATTGTTTCTGCCTCAATTGTTTTTGCCGTGAATGATTCTTCGGCGTCATTTATTTTACCTGCGGCATGATCGATTAAATAAGAGCTAAGTTGACGGTGCTCGATACCGAGTAAAAATGAGCCGTGCTGTAAAATAATTTTTCCGAAACGTCTTTGCGCGCTTCCGATAATTTTTTTCCCTTGATATTGAATTTCATACTTGGCTGAAGATGAAAAACATGGAATCGAATTTACAGTTTGATAATGGATCCGAAAGTTTTCGCTCTCCGGCGAAAGTTGAGCATCAATTTTCATCATTCTCAAACCGCGCATCAGGGCGTTATTGATAGAATGATAAATATCCCGTGGTCGTTGATCTCCCAAACACATTATTACGCTGTATGTTAATTCGTGTGCGTGAAAGATTGCACGTCCGCCGGTCGGTCGGCGAACGATCTCTAAGCCGTCAGCGAGAATTTTGGAAATATTAAAATCAGATTCGGATTGATTAAATCCAAGCGATATTGTGTATGGCTTCCAGCCGTATACACGGAAGATAGGGATATCGGAATTGAAATCGAAACTGCGGGCTAATTGCTCATCAAGTTGCATATTGAATTTGCCGGTGTTAAAACCGGTATTGAGAAAACGCCAAATCATCTTCGGCCGATGATTCCCCGTTTGCTTTTCTCCACGAACTCAACTATATGCCTCACTTCATCATTTACAAGCAATTCACCGCGAATAATTTCCAATGCTTGTGAGACGTTCATTTGTGAATTGTAGATAAGATTGTATGCTCGATCAATCACCTGAATGGTTTCGGAATTGAATCCCCGCCGTTTCAGACCAACAACATTCAATCCTTTGAAGGATAATGGTTCTGAGCCGGCGAGAGTATAGGGCGGAACATCTTTTGTGACTCTTGAACAAGCACCTATCATCGAATGGCACCCGATATGAGAGAATTGATGTATGCCGACCAAGCCACCGATCACAGAGTGGTCTTCAATTGAAACATGCCCGCCCATATTAGAAGCATTCGCGATGATTACATGATTACCGACTGAACAATCGTGAGCAACATGCACATAAGCCATGAGAAAGCAATGACTCCCGACAGTCGTTTTCATCCGATGATGTGTGCCGCGGTTCATTGTTACATATTCACGGATCACATTATGATCTCCGATTTCGAGTGTGGTTGTTTCGCCGCGGAATTTAATATCTTGTGGTGGAGTTCCAAGAACTGCACCATGATGTATTTTACATTCCTTGCCAATTCGTGCGCCATTCGCGATAAGAGCGTTCGCACCAATCTCTGTTCCTGCATCAATTATTACGTCATCTTCGATGATTGTGAATGGACCAATTTTCACCCCATCCCCGATCTGTGCTTTTGAACTGACTATAGCATGACTATCGATTACAATGCTCATAAAAATTATCTAAAGATTAAAAAATAATGTTAAATTTTCTTTTCGGAATCCGAGTTTCCGCGTTCTACAACGGCAGCGCTGAATTCTGCTTCCGTAGCCAACTCACCGTTACGATACACTTTCGCCTCAAGGACTGCAATTTTGGATCGTCGGTTTTTTATAACTACTTCTATCAATAATTGATCACCCGGTACAACCTGCTTCCGGAATTTTGCATTATTAATGGTTGTAAAAACAGCAAGCTTTCCCTGCATGTTGTCGAGACCATTGAGGAGTAAGATTCCGCCGACCTGCGCCATCGCTTCTATGATAAGCACACCCGGCATAACAGGGTATCCGGGAAAGTGCCCTTCAAAAAACCATTCGTTCATCGTTACATTTTTAACGCCGACGATTTTTTCATCGAGATGAAAATCAATAATCTTATCGACGAACAAAAAAGGATAACGATGCGGAAGAATTTTTTGCAGAGCATTGATATCGAAAACAACTCCCTCTTTCTTCTCGAATTGATATTTCTTAATAAGGGCTTGTTGCTGATACAATTTGCGGATTTTCTTCGCGAATTCGACGTTGCTTGCATGTCCGGGCCGCGCGGCAAGTATCTGTGCTTTGAACGGTGCGCCGATAAGTGCCAGATCGCCCATCAGATCGAGCAGCTTGTGCCGTGCAGGTTCGTTCTTGAAACGGAGTAATTTATTGTTCAGCATTCCGTTCGTACCGATTATCAATTTGTCGCTGATCCCTAGTCTATCCGTGATTCTTTTTACTTTTTCTTCCGTTAAATCTTCATCCGCGATCACTATCGCGTTATCCAAAGTGCCGCCGCGGATTAAACCCTGATCGTGGAGCGATTCAACTTCGTGAAGAAAACAAAATGTGCGCGCAGGCGCGAATTCTCCCATGAATTCTTTTTCTAAATTGAACAGACCGGTATGCTGACTGCCCAATGCCGGATTATGATAATCGATCATCACGGTCAACCTATATTCATCGGTTGGAAGAGCGACTATGTGTACACCTTTTGCTTCATCGATATATTGAACAGTCTGATCGATGATGAGGTAATCTTTTGGAGCATCTTGAACAACGAAATCAGCTTTTAAAAGAGCATCGGCAAACGGTTTTGCGCTGCCGTCTTCTATGGGCGGTTCGATATTATTTAACTCGATGACAATATTATCAATCTGCAATCCAACAATCGCGGCAAGTACATGCTCAACTGTATGGACTTTTGCCTCACCGACTTGGAGCGTTGTACCGCGGGCAACTTCAACAACGTAATCGACAAGCGCGGGTATTTCGGGATGTCCCGGTAAATCAATTCGTTTAAATCTTATACCGTAATTGGATGGTGCGGGTTTGAATGTTAAGCTTGTAGAAACCCCTGTGTGAAGTCCGGTCCCGTTTATTGATACCGGTTGTTTTATGGTTCGTTGCTGTTCTAACATGATTATCTATAACTTATTTTCTGATTTAAGTGAAGAAATAATATTTTCCAACTCTTCTATTTTTTTCTGGAGAGCGCGAAAATCGTAAAGGAGTTGTGGTAACTGTCGCTGAGCTCCTTCGATGCGCCATGTTTCGTGAATTTCCCGTGCCGGATAACCGAAATAAATTTTACCTTCTTCAGTTATCGATTTTGGAACTCCAGATTGTGCGCCGATGGTTGTCCGATCTGCGATAGAGATATGTCCAGTTAGCCCGACTTGACCTCCGATTTGACAAAAATTTCCAATTGAGGAACTGCCCGAGATTCCAGTCTGGGCGGCAATTACCGTATGCTCACCGATTATTACGTTGTGAGCAACGTGAATCAAGTTATCTAATTTGGTACCAGATCTGATTATCGTGCTGCCCAATGTAGCACGATCAATTGTGCAATTCGATCCAATCTCGACATCGTTTTCAATGACGACATTTCCCCGCTGTGGAATTTTTTCATAACTGCCATCAGATTTTGGTGCGAATCCAAATCCATCGCTGCCGATAACCGCGCCGCTGTGGATGATTACTCGCTGACCGATTTTGCATTGTTCCCGGATTGCAACGTTCGCATATATGAGAGTGTCGTCGCCAATTATAACATCATCACCAATCGTAGAATTGGGATGAATGATCACGCCTTTTCCGATAACCGTTCGTTCTCCGATCACAACGTTTGCACCGATAGCGACTTCTTTTTCTATCGATGCCGTCGATGCGACTATCGCGGTTGGATGTATGACTCTTGCCGGAGGTGAAGCCGGAGGATGGAATAAATCGATCAACTGAAGAAACGAGATATAAGGATCGCTTACTTTAATAATGCTAATCGGTGTTTTGCGAGATTGTAATTCGGGAAACTCGGTATTGGTTGATATTAGAATCGCGCCTGCTTTTGTGGTGGCGAGATGTTTTTTGTACTTCAAATTCGAGAGAAAAGTGATATCTCGATCACCGGCATGTTCGATTTTTGCTACACCTTGGATATCGACGTCCGGTCCGGCTAATTCTCCGCGGATAAGTTTATTTATCTCGCTTAGCAGCATTATTGCTTATCATAAGTTGTTAGTCGATCAATGACTTTAGATGTCAAATCGAATTTGTCATTAGAAAACATCAGCAATACGTCGCCGCTTTTATCGAAGATGTAGTCATATTCATCTTCCTGGGCTAACTCCTGAAGCGCTTTGAATATTTTATTCTGAATCGGTTTCATGATTTCGTTCTGCTTGGCAAACAGTTCGCCGTTTTGTCCGAACTTTTTATTTCTGTATTCGGCAATTTTTTTATCGAGGTCTTGCAATTCTTTTTCTGCCTGAACTCTCAATTGATCTGTGAGTATAAGTTTCTTCTTGTCATATTCTTGATATTTTTTTTGCCAATCGTTTTGCATTTTTGCAAGCTCACTCTGCCATTCGGCAACCAAATTATCAAGTTGCCTTTGAGCATCCTGTGCTTCGGGAAGTTTTTCCATCACTGTCTTCGAATTAAACCAGCCGATTTTGGATTGACTGAATGTTGGTGACAATGAGAAAATAAAAAGAAAAATAAGAACGATTAATGATATTCGTTTCATATATACCTCTTGGGTTGAGTTAGTTTTTACCGCGTTTTAAACGATCGATAACCAGATTTGTGTAATCGTATTTGGTTTCACCATATAACAAGAACATGATTTGCTCGTTCCGGTCGAACATAAATTGAATTTTTTCATTTTTGGCAACTGATTCAATCTCTTTCATGACTTTTTGTTTTATCGGTCGCATCAAGGAATCACTCACGATAGCCAATTCGCCGTCGTTTCCGAATTTTTCTTGTCGGTAGGCAATCCCTTTTTGTTCAAGCATCACTAATTCTTCGCGTTGTGATCTTTTTTCTTCCTCTTTTAGGAGAGGTTCTTTTTTCTGGAACTCTTCATATTTCGCCTGAAGCTCCCGGCTCATCCGTTCAAGTTCCGATTGCCATTGTTTACCCATCGCTTCAATTTTCTTGTTGGCTTCTATCGCATCGGGGAATTCCTGAAGGATTTTAGCCGAGTTCACATATCCGATCTTCGGGGCTTGTGAAAAAGCTGCCGTCGATAAAATAATGATTGCGAGAATGATGGAGAGAAAATAAATTGGTTGTTTCACTTTTACCTCTTGAATTATTGTTAATGAAATTAATATTTAATTTTTTAAAAACCTCTTCCGAATTGGAAGTGAAAATGCCATCCGTCCGGTTTACCGTCTTTAGGTAATACGTCATCCGCGCCGTATGCATAATCGAAACCGATCATTCCGATAGGTTGGATCAATAACCGCGCGCCTATACCGTAAGAACGTTTGAGGTCGAAGAAATCTGTTTCTTTCAAATTACGAAAAACATTGCCACCTTCAACGAAGGATAAAAAATAAATCGGCATCGGATTGATGGTAGCTGCAAACCGAAGTTCCAGAGAATGTTTGCTCATCACTCTTCCGCCTTCTTCCTGACCGAGATTGTTTATCGGGCCTACGCTTCGGTCTTCATATCCGCGTAGCGGAGTTGTTGAAACGTATCCCATCAATGTCCCACCCATATAATAATATTCTATCGGAGGAATTTTCGAATTACCGAAGAAGCCTTCGAGAAATCCTATTGAGGTTGAAGAGAACAAAACAACCCGGCTCGATCCAAACAGCGGAATATACCATTCGGAATTGAAATTCCATTTGTGATAATCTACAGTACCCGGAAGCGGACCGCCAGAAATTTCTGTTGATAGAGCGACACTAGAACCGATTGACGGAAATATCGGGCTGTCTGTGCTGTTTCTTGATAAAATTTGTGTAATGCTAACTTGTTTCGAAACTCCAAGTTCATAATACGGACTTCCACCTGCATCGCGTATATCATTACTCTGGTATCTAAGAGTCCAATCGGCGCGTGAATAATTATCTGGCCAGCTCAACCGCCGGCCAAGCCGTACCGAAATTCCGGTCTGCCGTAAGTCCCACTGAAACCGTTGACGCGAATCGAAGATACTGAAACCCAGAGTGGTTGGACGATCAAATAGCCATGGTTCAGTAAAGCTCAACGAAAAAGTTCTGAACCTCGCTCCTTCGCCGAACTGCCAATCGAAATTTAATATTTGTCCGCCTCCGCCTTCAAGCGGATTTGAAATGGCGAAATTGTTTATGGTGAAACCGAGCGCGCCGGTTACTCCGAACGCTCCGCTGTACCCCACCGATGCGTTTACGTTGTCGTTAGATTTTTCTTCGACTTCGTAAATTAAATCGACCGTTTGATCATCTTCGAGCCGAGTGTCGGGACGAAGTTTCTCGGGATTAAAATAATTCAATTGAGAGAGTTGGCGTAAACTTCTGATAATCAGCGCTCGGCTGAAATAATCTCCCGGTCTTGTGAATAATTCACGGCGAATCACATTCTCGCGCGTTTTTCTGTTCCCGCGCACATCAACCTGTCCGATGCGGAATTGATTACGTTCATAAATCTGAATGTTTATATCCAGGCTATCGGCACCAACGCGTTGAATAGACGGATCAAGATTGAACCTCAAATAACCATCGTCTAAATACAACGAGCCGACATCGGTTTGCTCTTCATTCCCGCGCAGGTTCTTTTCAAATTTATCCTGATCAAACACCATACCTTTCACGAAACCAAGACGTTCCGAAAGAGTTGAAGATGAATAAACTGTGTTTCCTTCCCAAGAGATATTGCGGACTTTATACTGTTCACCTTCGTTTAAATTTATCTGAAGAAATATTTTCTTCTTATCTTCACTGTACCATAAGGAATCTGAAAGAATTTCTGCGTCGATATAACCGCTTTTTTGATAAAACTTTATCAATCGACGTTTATCTTCTTCGTATTTTTTTCTCTCGAACTTAGGTGAAGGGAGAATGAAGTGATACCATTTCTTTTCTTCCGTGTCTTCAAACTCGCTTTTAAGATCGCTGTTTTCGAAAGATTTATTGCCGGTGAAATAAATTTCTTTGATCGTCAGTCTCGGTCCTTCATCAACATGAAGTTTTAAAGTGACTTTATTATTGTTTGATGAATCTTCAATAATCTCCTCGGGTGTGACAGTAGCGAGCAAATGCCCTTCTTCTTCGCAGAGAGATTTGATTTTGCTGATAGCGCTTTGAATATCGGAGGGGGTTAGTATTTGTCCGGTTGTTAGCATGACTTTTTTCTTAATGTCATCTTCACTTAAATCGTCTAAGCCGGTATATTCGAGTTTCCCGAGTCGATTATATTCTTTAACTTTAATCAGGAGATAAACACCTTTTTCGATCTTGTTCTCAATCATGATTTGGACATCCGAAAATATTCTTAATGCCCAAAGCTTTTGAATCGCCTGACGAATTTCATCTCCGGGGATTGAAATCTCATCTCCGATTTTCAGTCCTGAATTACCGATTATCGCGCCGATATCGGTTCCCGTGGATTTTGTGTTTCTTTCAACTGAGATTCCGAGAATGCTGAATTGTTCCGGTTTGGATCGCTGTGAAATACTTTTGTTGTTGAGTAGCAATATTCCGATTAATGCGATGATAAGAACTGAGTATTTTTGCAAAGTATTTTATCCTGATACGTGTTTTAAAATTTTTTTTACGAAATTGAATTCAGAAGATGTTTTTCCTAATTGCTCACTGACCATGCCGAACCGTCGTTCCCTTTTTTGGTAATCGATAATCGCTTCGTACAACTGATTGCGTCTGAAATCGGGCCAGCATACTGTGCTGATGAAAATTTCGGAATAGGCAAGCTGCCAAAGTAAAAAATTACTTATCCGAAATTCTCCGCTTGTTCTGACAAGCAAATCCGGATCCGGAATATTCTGCGTGGTCAAGTGCTTTTCAATTATTTCGCCGGTGATTTGGTCCGGAGATAGATTTCCGGTTTTTATTTCATCGGCAATTTTACGGACCGCTTGAGTGATATCCCAGCGTCCGCTGTAACTTAAAGCTAGATGTAATTGTAAACCGGTGTTGTTAAGAGTTTTCTCTTTCGCATCATTCAATTCATTTCTTACCTCAACAGGCAGTGCTGAAATATCTCCGATCGCATTCACCCGAACATTGTTCTTATGTAATTTATCGGTTTCATCTCTCAGAGCATTCATCAATAACCGCATCAACATTGAGACTTCATCTTTGGGTCGTTTCCAGTTCTCGGTTGAAAAAGCATACAAAGTCAGATGTTGAACACCGAGTTGCCCGCACACTTCTACAATATCTCTAACCGACTCAACGCCTTCTTTATGTCCGGCAACTCTTGGTAGATTTCGCTTCTTCGCCCAGCGTCCGTTTCCATCCATAATTATTGCGATGTGAACGGGTACAGCACCGCTTTGTTTCAGTTGGTTCTGAAGATAATTGTCGTCTATGTTTGATTTTTTAGTCCGACGGGAGATCAAACTTGAAATTTCCTCTGGATTCGATAGTTTGTTGATGATTTGTATTAAAAGTTACGGCATTTTGCATAGAAAGTCAAGAAATCACCGAATATATTTAAATCATACAGATATTAAATAACAGATTGTTTTTCCTTACGAAAAAAGATATATTAATGTGAAATTCAAATATCATTTCAATTATTTTTTATAAAGCAAAGGATTAAACAATGGGTATGCCCAATATGCAAGGGATGATGAAGCAGGTTCAAAAAATGCAGGAGAAGATGGCTCAGGTGCAAGCGGAACTCGAACATAAAACCGTTACGGCTGATTCAGGTGGGGGTATGGTAAAAGTAACAGCAAACGGCCGACAACAAATATCCTCAATTAAAATTGAAAAAGAAGTAATCAACCCCGATGATGCCGATATGTTGGAAGACCTCGTAGTTGCTGCCGTAAACAAGGCACTTGATGAATCGCAGAAGATGGCACAGGAAGAAATGCAGAAAGTTACAGCGGGGATGATACCAAATATTCCGGGTTTAAACTTACCTGGTTTTTAAATCGTAGATTTAATATGGTTTTTTTAATCTCTCTTAAATTAATCCATGCTTTATATCTCTGAATCTCTGAACCAATTGATAGAAGAATTTTCTCAGTTACCCGGTATCGGGAAAAAATCGGCACAGCGACTTGCTTTATATATTTTAAAATTGCCGAAAGAAGATGTGCTGAAAATTTCTCAGGCGCTGGTAAATGTTAAAGAACGAATGCAGTATTGTTCCATTTGTTGTAATTTTACAGAAACCGATCCGTGCGGGATTTGTATCAGTAATAAACGCGAGGTTGATACGATTTGTGTCGTGGCGGAACCGAACGACGTACTTGCCATCGAAAAAACAAGCGAGTATCACGGAGTTTATCATGTCCTCGGCGGATCGCTATCGCCTCTGGAAGGAATTGGACCCGAAGATCTCAAAGTGAAAGAGTTATTGGTTAGAATTCATGCCGACATTCATGAAGTTATACTCGCTCTCAATCCGAACATCGAGGGAGAAGCAACGACAATATATCTTACTCGATTGCTTAAACCGCTCGGTGTAAAGGTGACGCGATTAGCGCGTGGAATTCCGATTGGAGGCGATTTGGAATTCGCAGATGAGGCAACACTTACCAGGGCGCTTGAAGGGAGAGTTGTTGTTTGAAGCTCTGGAAGATTTCACTTCCGTTCTTCATCTTTATTGTCGGCTGCGATTTGTTCACGCCGCGTACGCCGGAGAAACCTGTGTCCGATGGCTCCCTATTCGAACCGCCCGTAACTCCGGAAATTGTTATTGATAATTTAAAGAATGCCATTGTTTCATCAAATGTCGATAATTATATAAGATGTTTTGTTGATACAGCTCTCTCTGCGCAATCGTTCACCTTCGTTCCCTCGGGAAATTTTCAGGGAATCTTCACATCGTGGTCACTGGAAGACGAAAAAAGATATTTCCAGAATTTGGGAAAGCCGCTTTATTCGGTACCGATTCTGCTTTTTACAAATCTCAACTCCGAAAACCGAACTTCATCATCAGCGGAATTCACCGCGAATTATCTGCTGATTTATCCTCACCAACGCGCGAGTGTTACAAAGCAAGTTCAAGGATATATGCATCTGTTTCTTTCGATAAATCAACAACAGCGCTGGTCGATCTATCGATGGGAAGACAGTAAAACCACCACCGATTCTACTTGGAGTTATTTGAAATACAATTTTAATTTTTGAAACACTAACATCAAACAATTATCAAACATATTGTTCATTGTAATCATCACCGTAATGATTTCATTGACAGGAATCAAATGTATAAATCCGTTTGCTCCAAGATTAGATACCGAATCATCGTCACAATCTTGTTCCGATCTCCGGAACCTGGAAAATTTCTTCTGCGCGTTCAGGAATGCCTACGCATTTAAAGACACAAATCTTTACGGTTCTCTTATCGATTCAAAATTTACATTCAGTTACCGCGACTACGACCACGGTGTTGACGTAAGCTGGGGAAGAGACGATGAGATGAGGTCGACTTACGGATTGTTTCAGAGTGTGCAATCTATTTCGGTTATATGGAATACACTGATCTCTGCCGATACCGGAGAGACGCGGAGGTCAGTAGTCCGTGGTTTTAATTTGACCGTTACATTCAATCCCGGTGATGTTGAGCGGGTCGACGGTTACGCAAAACTTGTTTTTACCAGGTCAACTGAAGACGACTCATGGAAACTTGTACACTGGCGTGATGAATCGAATTTTTAACTTTGTTTATCTGAAAGGATAAAAAGTGAGTTTAGGGTACATTATTAAAGAAGGAATAGGCGGCTTTCGTCGGGCGAAATTCGCATCGTTCGGATCGATTATTACGATTACCATCTCTTTACTGCTTGTTGGATTTTTTTATGTCGTTTCAACAAATACATCTAAATTAGTAGAAGGTATCAGACAGCGTGTTGAGTTGGAAGCGTTTTTAGAAGAGCCAATTAATCATGCGCGCCTTATTGAAATAGAGCGTCAGTTAAAATCGGTTGAGGGTATCGAGCAGGTACGGTTTATTTCAAAAGATGAAGCGGCAAAAATATTCAAAGAAGAATTCGGCGAAGATATTAACAGTGTTCTGGATTTCAACCCGCTACCATCGTCTTTTAAAATTGTCCTTAAAGAAGGATATCGAACCAGAGAAAAAGCTGAAGAGATTCATAAGAAAATTTTAGAGATTAAAGGTATAGATAACATCGCCTATCGTCGAGAACTTTTAGAATTTTTAGATCAACGAGTTAAGATGCTCTATTCGGTAGGACTTTTATTAGGAACTTTACTCGCCGTTGCCTCAATTTTCCTTGTATCCAATACAATTCGGTTGACAATTTATGCAAAGAGAAAATCTGTTCAAACAATGAAATTGGTTGGGGCATCACGCTTGTTGATTCGTTTGCCATTCGTGATCGAAGGCATTTTACAAGGATTGATCGGAGGTATAATTTCTACCGCGATATTTTATTACCTGTTCACAATGGCTGCAGGATTAGTATCGAATGAATTAGTAGATTTCCTTGAGGTGGATATTTTGTTTTATTTATCAATAATTTCGGGTGGAATATTCCTTGGATTTTTCGGAAGTATTATCTCCGTCAGAAGATTTATTAATGAATCTATCTGAATAATGGGAATTCCGGATCGATTTAAACAAACGCACCTGCAGATGAAAGAATAAATGGCTTGCATCTTTCTATTTCTTTTCCTACATTTTTCAACGTGATAATATCTGTTTCAGACCAATCACACCATCATTTGATTTGTTCTTCGATACCATATTTTTTTAATCATTTTTATACTTATTGAACAATGCGTGTCCTTGTAGATTTTTATAACTCGTCGGTCGGGAAAAAATTGGTAGTGGGTGCAACCGGCATTTTCCTTATCACCTATCTGGTGATTCATCTGTTTGGTAATCTACTAATCTTCCGAAACGACGGAGGCGAAGCGTTTGATACTTATGCCGAAATTCTACCTCAGGTTGTCGTTATTCGCATCATCGAGGTGGGACTTTTTCTGATCTTTATATTTCACATGGTTACTGCAGCGTATACTTGGTTCCTGAACAAGCGCGCCCGGGGTTCCGCATATAAACTTCAGAAAAAAAGTGAAACCAGTAAACTCACGTCACGGACAATGTTCCTGTCGGGAAGTATCGTATTCATTTTTCTTGTTGTGCATATGCGGCAATTCTGGTTCAACTCGCGCTATGAAGCAGGTGCAGAGTATTCTATGTTTGAAGTAGTGAGAGAAACATTCAGCAATCCTGTCTATGGTGTTTTTTATGTTGTTGCGATGTTCCTACTCGGTTTTCATCTTAAACACGGATTCCAATCTGCATGTCAAACTTTCGGTATTCGTACAAAATCTTATTTATCTTTTATAGAAATGATCGGTATAATTATTTGGCTCTTTATTCCGTTGGCTTTTGCAAGTATGCCACTCTATTTTCTTTTATATTTTTGATCGATTTTTATGAGCATATTAAATTCAAAAATTCCTGAAGGTCCCATACAACAAAAATGGGATAACCATAAATTCAACATGAAGCTGGTGAATGCCGCCAATAAACGAAAGTATTCAGTTATAGTTGTCGGGACCGGTTTAGCGGGTGCTTCTGCAGCGGCTTCTCTTGCGGAGCTCGGTTACAATGTGATATCGATGTGTTATCACGAATCTCCAAGGCGGGCGCATAGTATCGCGGCACAGGGCGGCATCAATGCGCCTAAAAATTATAAGAACGACGGCGATAGCATTTGGCGATTGTTCTATGACACGGTAAAGGGCGGTGATTATCGCGCACGTGAAGCAAATGTTTACCGGCTGGCGCAAGTAAGTGGTAACATTATTGATCAATGTGTTGCGCAGGGAGTGCCGTTCGGCCGCGAGTACGGCGGATTATTGGATAACCGATCTTTTGGCGGAGCTCAGGTCTCCCGAACATTTTACGCTCGCGGACAAACCGGACAGCAACTTTTATTGGGTGCGTACAGCGCATTATCGAGACAGATAAAGAAAGGGAGTGTGAAATTTTACGGTCGGCGCGAAATGCTTGACTTGATTAAAATTGATGGTCAAGCCCGCGGAGTGATTGCACGCAATTTAGAGACAGGCGTCCTTGAACCATTCATAGCAGACGCAGTAATACTTGCTACCGGCGGATACGGAAATGTTTTTTATCTTGCCACGCTTGCAAAATATTCTAATGGCACTGCCATCTGGAAAGCGCACAAAAAAGGGGCGTTCTTCGGTAATCCGTGCTTTACTCAGATTCATCCAACATGCATTCCACTATCCAGCGATTATCAATCTAAACTTACTCTTATGAGCGAAAGCTTAAGGAATGATGGACGCATCTGGGTTCCCAAGAAACAGGGTGATAAACGAAATCCAAAAGATATTCCTGAAGCTGAAAGAGATTACTACTTAGAAAGGATGTACCCGTCGTTTGGAAACCTGGTTCCTCGCGACGTTGCATCGCGACGCGCGAAAGAAATGTGCGATAAAAGATTCGGAGTCGGCTCAACCGGTCTTGCAGTCTATCTAGATTTTGCTGATGCAATAAAAAGAAACGGTAAAGCATGGGTAGAGGAGAAGTATGGTAATCTGTTCGATATGTATCATGAGATTACTGCGGAAAACGCTTACGAAACACCGATGAGAATTTATCCCGCAGTCCATTACACGATGGGTGGCCTCTGGGTTGATTATAATTTAATGACAACAATTCCCGGTTTATATACTATCGGGGAAGCTAATTTTTCAGATCATGGCGCAAACCGCCTTGGTGCAAGCGCATTAATGCAAGGACTTGCCGACGGATATTTTGTTATTCCATACACAATCGGCGATTATCTGGCTTCAACAAAATTTCCTTCCGTGAAAAATGATCATCCTGAATTCAAAGAGAGTGAAAAGAGTATTAACGAGACGATCAAACGCCTTCTATCGATCAAGGGAAAGCAAACAGTAGACGAATTACACAAGCGGTTAGGTAAAGTTATGTATGATTATTGCGGGATGGCCCGTAATGAAGCAGGTTTGAAAAAAGCGCTTGAAATAATCCCCCAGCTTCGCGATGAGTTTTACAAAGATGTAATGGTTCCGGGCTCGGCAGATAATTTTAATCCCGAATTAGAAAAGGCGATCCGTGCAGCAGATTATTTTGAAATAGCCGAATTAATGGTAACAGATGCCTTGCACCGGGAGGAATCGTGCGGCGGTCATTTGCGTGAGGAGTACCAAACAGAAGACGGTGAAGCGAAACGGAACGACGAAAAATTTTCATACGTCGCTGCTTGGGAATATAAAGGAAACGGAATGAAATGGGATTTACATAAAGAACCGTTAACTTTTGAGAATGTAAAGCAGGCAACACGTAGTTATAAATAAGATTAATATTTTTTTTGTTAGAAATATTTTTGAAATTTTCCATATTAATTTTGTATTGATATCATATGAATTTTACAATAAAGATCTGGCGGCAAAGCGATAGAAATTCGAGAGGGAAGTTTGTGGAATATAAGACAGTTGATATATCTCCTGATATGTCTTTTCTCGAAATGCTCGATGCAATAAATCGCGATCTTGCCAAGAAGAATGAAGATGTAGTCGCGTTCGATCACGATTGCCGGGAAGGAATTTGCGGCAGTTGCGGTTTATACATAAACGGAAGAGCCCACGGTCCTCAGCGCGGGGTTACGACCTGCGAACTCAGAATGCGCCACTTTGTTGATGGCACTACCATCATCGTAGAACCATGGAGATCGAAAGCGTTTCCTGTGATAAAAGATCTAGTGGTAGACCGTACCGCTTTCGAACGTCTAATTCAAGCCGGTGGTTATATTTCCGTTGATACCGGAGGAGCGCCGGATGCCAGTTCTATTCCGGTGCCGAAAGCGAATGCCGAGGAAGCTATGGACGCTGCCGCATGTATAGGATGCGGAGCGTGTGTGGCAGCATGCAAAAATTCTTCCGCCATGCTTTTCATGAGCGCAAAAGTATCACAATTAGCATTACTGCCTCAAGGCGATCCCGAAAGACGATTAAGAGTTCAACAAATGGTTCGTCAAATGGATAAAGAGGGTTTCGGTTTATGTTCGAATACTTACGCATGTGAAACCGAATGTCCGAAGAAAATTTCCGTTGCTCATATCGCCCGCATGAACCGCGAATTTATACGCGCTAAATTTTTCTGACCGGTATCAGTAATGAATTCCAAACAAAAAGGCGAATTATTAATTCGCCTTTTTTCATGAGGTTTTATCCGGATTAATCAATTTGTTCTTCGATGAATTTTCCCGGTAATGATCGCGACGAGCAACTCATAATCTATCGGTTTAGGTACAAATTCATCAACACCAAGTCGTTTTCCTATCAATAATGTTGTTCGATCCAGCGAACCGGTGATGAATATGAATGGTATTCCTTTTAAAAAAGAGTTACCGCGAATAAAGTTGTATAATTCGAATCCCGCTTCGCCCGATTGAAAATGCGATTCGGATATAATCACATTCGGTGTCGCAATCTTCAGGCAGGAAAGAGCTTCCCCGATATTGTTTGCACCGATAACCGCGAAATGATTAGTTCGCAATGCACTCGTAATATTAAGGAGAGTTTGATCATCCTCATCCACAACAAGAATAGTTCCGCGAATTCTGTTTTTTCTAAATTCTTTGAGGAGATTGCTCTCAATAACAGCGTGATCGACGCGGGAGACTTCGTATTTTTTTCTTAAAGCGTCAACTGCCTCGGTCGTGAACGCAGATAATCCCCCTGTAGCCCAGATACTCTCCAGCGATTCTTTGTATAATAAATTTTTTGTTTCTCTTTCAAACTGCAAACGCTTGCCAGGAGTAACACTGAATTCCTGCTGCATTTTGGCGATTAATGCTTCCTGCGCATCGTTGGGGATACCATCTTTCCAAGATTCCTTTAAGATAGCGCAAAATTTAAGTTCCTTTCCGACATCGGCTGCGGAAACGCCAGGTCTGTTTTGAAGATCAATAAGTTGTTGCTGAAGAGCTTTGGCAAACGAGTTTTGGCTATCGAGTGAAAGTGCTTTACTAATCTGTTCGTTTGCCTTTCTTATGTTTCCTTCTTTAAGGAAATTTTGCGCCGACGATAGAAGATTATTGAGCTGTATGGTTCCTCGTTTAGTGATTAGGTCTCTGTATTTTTTTATCTCTTTGTACATATCATCTTCAAGCCCGACACGCTGAGATAATTGTTTAACCAGAAACTGTATCCTATCCTGAAATGCACGTGCGGTTGTATTTTGAGGATGGATGGCGAATACCTTTTGAAGTAATTCGTCGGCGGCAAGATATCTACCTGTGCGTATATTTTTATCGGCTTCCCGAAGCCATTCTTCAATTTGTGATTTCTGATTTGCATCTAACGAGGCAGTACGGATATCTTCCATCTCATTTCCTTAATTTTGCAGAATTGAATTCAAATGTTTGTCATGTTAGAGATTTCGCATACACACTACATCTAACAAATAATGAGAAACGCTAATATTTCTGAGAAAATATAAAAATAATGAAAACAAGAAACAACTACGAAAAATTTGACTTTTTCAGATTTCTCGCCTATCTTGAAACCGTTTAGATTATAAGAACTATCGATTACAGGTTATCATTGAATCAAAATAAAAATTTCTCCAAATACCGTTTCCCGCTGTTACTAAAAATACTTGCCGGATATGGTCTAATTATCCTTTTTTTCGTGATGGCAAGCATGACGGTCTTATCCGAGCTTTTTCCTGAAGATCAACCTGCATTTCGTACGCTATCATTAATCAGATACCTTGATCGTGTTTTTGAGACCGAGATCGTTGTCGGTGACAAATACATTATTAGTGGCAGCAGCGATGATCAAAGGAAATTCAGTTTAACAAAAAGTGAGTTCGTCAAAACCACTGATTCGCTCAGCCGGATTATTGGTGTCGACACTCTGAGATTGTTGCTTGAAGCGATTAGACGTGAACACGATAAGTACGAATCTATGCTTCTCGATGAAGTCGGCAAAGCGGAGAGGAAAGAGAATGGGTATAAATTCAGTGAAGGACCGGTACAATCAATAACACTTAATGCTATCAGGCAGTGGATAGAAAAATTGAACGATGAGTTCATCCCGATTCTCGACGAAGCAATGACCCGCTACAATAAAAAAATGACCGATGCTGTATCAACGGTCAGATGGGCCATAGCCCTTTGGTTGGTTGTCGGGAGTGCAATTGCGTTCTTACTTGTGCGTATGTTCATCAAACCTATACGCGCGCTTCAACTTGGAACGATGAAGGTGGGTGAGGCGCATTATGAAACAGTTCCGATAACATCAAACGACGAAATTGCCGATTTAACCCGCGCGTTTAATTTGATGAGTGAAAAATTGAAACAACTCGACGATATGAGAATGCAAATGATGTCTGAAATTTCGCACGAGATGCGCACTCCTTTGCAGGTTATCAAAGCAGGGTGTTATTCAATCGTTCATACAAAAGACGGTGTTCCGCTGACCCAGAAGCAAAAGGATGCTGTTGGAATGATTCATCAGGCAACAAACCGAATAAATAATTTCGTAAATTCGTTTCTCGATATCGCCAAGATGGAAGCCGGTTTGATGAAATTTAATTATGAGCAGACCGATCTGATTGACGTGATCACACCATTGATTCAGGAAGCGCAATTGATCGCCCAAACGCGTCAAATCAATTTAGATTTTACTCACGATAAATTCGGCAGCATGATGCTCGACAAAGAACGCATGAGTCAAGTGTTCAGTAATTTGCTATCGAACGCGTTGAAATATACACCGGATGCCGGTACCATCTCGGTTCAGGTAAAAACGGTTCTCACTTCTTTGGCAGAAGGCAAACCGCCATCTGATTGTGTGCGTATCGAAGTAAAAGATTCCGGCGTTGGAATTCCGCAAGCCGACCTCGCCAAATTATTCAATAAATTTTATCAAGCTCAAAATGTACCGTTAGTGAAAGAGAAAGGATCAGGATTGGGACTTGCCTTGGTTAAACACGTATCGGAAGCGCATGGTGGAAAAGTCGGTGTTCAAAGTGAAGTTGGCAAAGGTTCAACATTCACCATACTTCTTCCACTTGTTAAGGTGAACTAAAATTGCATCTTACGCCTGAGTCCATAAAGTTAGTAAGAAATGTTGAAGATCTTTCCCGGCGAAAATTTCAATACTTTAATCAAATATGCCGACTTGTTGATTATGCAAATCAAAAAGATAATCGATCTAAATTCGATGAGTTGATTTTTTTAGCGAAGTTTATTACAAACTCTTGGAATATCTTAGATCGCGCAGGTGTAGAATCACAGGAAACAGAAAAGATCAAATTGGAATTCACAAAAAGTATAGAAACGACCCAAGCAATCATCGGCAATCTTACAGAAGGAGAGGACTCGTTCTCGCGGCTCTGCGAGATTACAACTTCCGAGGATTTTCAGGAATTCAGAATCTTTATACACGAATTGAGTTGGCTGCAAAATTATTATATTGAACGAAAGGCAAAACGGTAGAAAAATGTTGAAAAGTTGGAAAATCGCTCTGGCAATATTATTAATGGCAGCAATTGTTTGGCTTGGCGGAATAAATATCAGGGCTATGGTCGGTTTCGATCTGCTGCAGATGGGTACGCTCGATTTTAAACCGAATATTCATCCTTTCGTTGAACGAGCAGTTTTCAGTTTAATAGCCCAAAGTTCGATGGTCATTTATGTCGCTTATTTGATAGTCTGGATATGCGGAATTGTTTTTCTCAAAACATCACCATTTCGATTGAAAGATAATGGCTGGTTAATGATGACTGCGATTCTCTTTTATCTATTTACACCTGTTGAAATTTACAGTATGATACTCGATTTAAAATTGTGGTACCTGGATCATTTAGGGTCTAATGATCTTGTTGAATTTAGGAAACTTCTCATACATCGCCTTGCCGCCCTTTCAGGAGTGCCGATGATTGCTTTGTTAAGTTATTATACAGCAATTATTATTGCAGTTTTACAACCGATGAAGAAATCTGCTGTTAATTGAACTAGCCATTTAATTTATCAGATTATTTTTTAATGCTATCTAATTTAAATATGAGACACAAAATATATTTGGCCTCGATTTGTGTCATATTTTTCGGAATCGGATTGTTACGGCTGAACGATCTGACAATATATACACCTGATAGCAGCCGCTATCTTATCTTTGCAAATTCTCTTGCTCATGGAAACGGATTTGTAGATAATACACAGCCGGAACCGGATATGTTTTCAGTTCAGGCACCTCTTTATCCGATCATTTTAATTCCCTCTCAACTGATTTTTCCGTTTTCACTTGAAGCCGCAAAAATTTGGACACTTCTCTGGGGCATTCTTGCGATCATATTGTTTTATAGACTCATCCTTACCTTCGGTAATCACGGAGTTGCACTTGGCGCTTCAATAATGTTCGCGTTTAATCCTCTGACTTTTATTTACAGCACCGAAGTTTTATCGGAAGCCCCGTTTCTTTCTTTTCTCTTTATTTCATTCATATGGTTAGATAAAAAAATAGAGAACAAAAAAAATCTAATTATATCTGTTTGGTCAATCGCGGCTGTCGCGCTTTTACGTGAAATCGGTGTTGTACTTGCAGTCGGGGCAGTCATCTCTTGTTTACTGCAGAAAGAATGGAGACGCGCCTTCATAATCGCCGGCGCTGTGGTTTCATTAATGGGGTTGTGGTATCTGAGGAATCATTATTTGATCGGCGATATTCCCGAAGGACAATCGAGCAATTATTCATTACTTGCACAGCATTTTGTTACAACACCCGAAACTCCTTTAATTAACGAAATTGCTTTGCGTGTTTGGCTGAATATCAAATTATATTTTTATCAACTTGGCGGAATGGTAATTTATCCGTTGTTCATTGCTCATCAGTTCAAGCTGCAATTATTATCGTCGGGCATCTATACCGGATTAGTCTCGTTCTTTGCAGGTGCCGGGAAGTTTCTCGTTCTTTTTGTGGTTATACCTTTTGTCGCTAGAGGAATTGTCCTCGATTTTCAGTCATCAACAACTGCGTTGCTGAAATCTATTTTTCTTTTCCTTTATTTATGCACAATATTCCTATATCCTGTTTATGATATCCGATTTCTGATGCCTGTTCTGCCATTGATCATCTATTATTCATGCAGGACAATCATAAAATATAAAAACGACTACACGTATAGAAAAATATTTCAAAATAAATATATAATAACCGCAGTCGTGGTGATATTGCTGTCTCCGAATTTCATTAGTGCGTGGGAAATATTAAAACTTAATACCACCTACCGATCTTCACCGGTTGAATTCTTCAAGAAATATGGCAAAGAGGAACATTGTCCAATCATGTTCACACAGCCATGGTCGATGTTAGGTGAGTGGATTTCAAGAAATTTACCCGACAGCGTGACAATTGCTAGTCCGGCGAAAAATCTCTCAACCGTTATTGGAAATAGAAAAATGATCGAAATCGATCAAGGTGTGGTCCAGCCGGTGTTCGAGACGTTACTGCGCGATAATAATGTCGGGTATATACTTTCGCCAAGCCGCGGACAAGATTTAAAAATATTTCATTTCCTGATGCTTGAATCGAAAAGGTTATGGTTCGAAAAGGTATATTCGGTCGGAAATTTATATTTATATAAAATTCACTCCAGATTTCGCGAGCCGGCAACTTCCGGTGCAGTGCTCACTTATTCAAGCGATTCAACAACTGTAAATTATTTAGTTGAACAGGGACGCGCCGATATGCTAGACGGTAAATACGATGAAGCACGTTCGATATTTTCACGAGCTCTGGAAATTGATTCATTGCACCCTGCATTGATTTACCAGATGATTGTATGCAGATCTCTTGCGTGCGATTCTGTGGATGCAATGAAACATTATAATACGCTTTATAAATTACCGCAGTCTCTCGGTTTTATTTTTCAATCCCGCCTTCATCTGCAAGCAATGGAACAAGTATTGAATACCAGAATTGAAAAATTTGAACTAAGCAGAGGAGTTGAATCATTCAAAACCGCATCCCTTTACTGGAAATTGGGTTATCCGCGCCGTGCGCAAGAAATTCTTGATGACTATCTTAAAAGCGATTCGACATATTTTGTCGGTTTGCTTTGGGGTATACATTTCAATCTTCAGAATGGAGATACGGCTCATGCAAAGAAATATTTAGCGACACTTAAGAATATCGACCAAAAAAATCAAGTTGTATCTGCCTTCGATACGATCTTCAATTTGTACGATTCACTGGCGATGATTGAATCAGTCACGGAGAAGAGTGAATTATATTTCAACATCGGTGAGCAATATAAACGAATCGAGTTGTTTGAAGAGGCGATTGATCAGTTCGAGCGGGCTGTTTATTATGATCCACGGAATGAGCCTGCGTTTCTCTCTCTTGGACAGGTATTCGAAACAAAATCAAAATTTAGAGTTGCAAATAAAGTATATCGAAACGCTTTGGAGATAAATCCTACCAATTTTGCGTTGCAAAATCATATAGATTCTCTTGAATTAAAAATAAAAAGATAATCTGAATCATATCTTTTTTAACAAAGGTATTAGTTCCGATCTGGAAATCATTTGTATATCGAATAGAAAATCGTTATTTTTTCCTCATCAAAAGAAAGATTTCTTTAAACGAGAAAATGAATTATTCACATTTAGTAACCGAGTTGGAACAGCTCGCCAAACAGTTAGGCATAAATATAAGGTACGAGAAAGGTGACTTCGAGGGTGGATTTTGCGTATTGAAAGATCAAAAGGTTGTTGTGGTCAACAAGCGTTTACTCGATTCACGAAAAGCCAGCGCTCTTGCACTGGCTCTCAACGATTATGGAGTTGAGTTGAAAGGTATCAGCGATAAACTACGTATCTTTGTTGAAGATGAAGCGGCTAAACTTCGCAGATCGGATCGGACACAATGATAAAAGCTGTCGTCTTCGATCTTGACAATACGCTCGTAGATTTCATGGCAATGAAGCGACAAGCAATAGAAGCGGCGATTCATGCTATGATAGATGCCGGTTTAAATATTCCCCAGGAAGAGGTGCAGTCGCGAATCGATACGATTTACAAAGAAAGGGGAATGGAATTCCAAAGTGTTTTCGATCAGCTTTTGTACGATGTCTTTAACAAAGTCGATTATAAAATCCTTTCTGCAGGCATTATCGCTTACCGGCGCGCACGCGAAGCGGCTCTTGTTCCATATCCCCACGTTTATCTCACGCTGGTAGAATTATTAAAACGGAGTATCAAACTCGCGGTAGTTTCGGATGCGCCAGCGCGTGAAGCATGGTTGAGATTATGCTACTTAAACTTCCATCACATATTTGATGCGGTTGTCACCTTCGATGATACGGGTGAACGTAAACCCAAACCGGAACCTTTTAGAAAAGCTCTTGAAAGATTGAATGTTAAACCTGAAGATTCGCTGATGGTTGGCGACTGGGCAGAGCGTGACATGATCGGCGCGGCGAATATTGGGATGAAAACTGTCTTTGCCCGCTATGGCGACACATTCGGTACGATTGAAACACACGCTGATTTTGAGATCAACGACATAAAAGATTTACTGCTTATAGTCGACGAGGAGAACGGATAAATATGGTTGAAGGAGTAGGCGTTGATGTTGTTGAGATATCCCGATTTAAAAAATCGATAGATGAATTCGGTGAACATTTCCTGAACAAGATCTTTACCGATAAAGAACGCGCCTATGCCGATTCCAAAATGTATCAGGTACAGCATCTTGCCGCGCGTTTTGCCGTAAAAGAGGCGGTCGCGAAAGCGCTGGCAAAAGGGTGGAGCGGCGGTTTTAAATGGAAAGATGTTGAAGTTGAAAACGATGATGCTGGAAAGCCGTCGGTTATTCTTTACGGACATGTGAAAGAGATATTATCGGGAAGCAACGTGTTAGTTTCGATTTCTCATTCCGAGAATGTGGTGATCGCGTTCGCGATCATCGAAAAGCGATAAGATTGCCTTTCTTTCATATTTTCCGTATTATTGATATGAAGAATTGTATAAACGTCAATTTGGCGGAAATATTATGAAACAGCTTGGAATAAAAAAACTTTACTACTCGATCAGCGAGGTCAGCAAGATCACCGATCTTGAGCAGTATGTGCTAAGGTACTGGGAAACGGAATTCGAACAACTTCAACCAGCGAAAAACCGTGCCGGGAACCGCATTTATACCAACAAAGAAATTAAGCTGATTCTTTTTATAAAGAAATTACTTCGGGAAGAACGGTACACCATTGAAGGCGCTAAACAAATTCTTGCGACTTATTTACCCGATGCCGATAACGGTGAGCAGTTAGAGTTGATACCGGAACAATCCCAAAGCTCCGATGTCTCCGTTCAACCGAATGTTGTGCCTGTTTCTAAAAGTGTCGACAATCGGTTATCTAACGATCTTGTGGAAATAAAAATGTTCCTCGAAGAGTTGTTGGTGAAGTTAACCTAAAGTTTTAGTCTAAAAAATTTCAGTCCTCGGAACGTGGCGCAGCCCGGCTAGCGCACTTGCTTGGGGTGCAAGGGGTCGCGGGTTCAAATCCCGCCGTTCCGACAAGAAAGTCGTGTAGAAAAACACGGCTTTTTTTATTTATGTCAAAGTCGCGGGTTCTCAGCCGTAGGCTGATCCGCCTCTGGCGGAAAATCCCGCCGTTCCAACAAGAAAGCCGTGAAAGAAACACGGCTTTTTTTATTTGTGTCATATTCTATGTTATCATTTAATAAATTGTATAGCTCTAATCCAATCGTAGTTACGGTTTGAAATAGTCAATTTCTCTTCTTATCTTCTTCTACGATCTACCCGCATGATTTTAAAAATAGATGAAATTCTCGAAATAAGATTGTTTTCTCTGATTAAGTTGAATAAAAACATTGAAATCTTTGTGAATTTTTACCTGAAAAATTTAAACTATAAAGGAGTTAAATCAGCATGAGAAAAAAATTATTTATACCCGGACCTACAGAAGTAGCTCCAGAAGTTTTACAGAAAATGGCAACACCGATGATCGGACACCGATCTAAAGACGCGTCGGCTCTTCAGCGTGAAATTACCGAAAAGCTCCGCAAGCTAATGTTCACTCAGAATCCGATTTTACTTTCAACAACATCCGGCTCCGGTTTAATGGAGGGCGCAATCCGCTCTATCACTGCAAAGCGTGCTGTTGTGTTTTCTGTCGGTGCGTTCGGCGACCGTTGGTTCAAAATGGCAGAGGCGAATGGCGTACCGGCAGAAAAACATTCTGCCGAGATGGGTAAACCAACTACGCCAGAAGATGTTGAAAAATATTTATCAACAGGTAAGTACGATGTTTTTACAATCACGCATAACGAAACAAGCACAGGCATAATGCACGATCTTCAACCATTTGCCGACTTAAAGAAAAAATATCCGGATGTTTACTGGCTCGTGGATGCTGTAAGTTCACTTGGCGGTGTTAAGATTGATGTAGATAAATTAGGTATCGATGTTTGTATAACATCAACCCAAAAGGCGCTCGCGCTTCCGCCGGGAATGTCGATTGCGTCGGTTTCGATGCGGGCAATAGAACACGCAAAGACAGTAAAGAACCGCGGCTTATATCTTGATATAGTTGATCTTTATAATTACATCGAGAAAAAAGATCATCAGTACCCGTCAACTCCTTCGCTCTCGCATATGTTCGCTCTGAATTTCCAATTAGACAGAATATTGGCTGAAGGTTTAGATGCCAGATTCAAACGTCATTTTGAAATGGCAGAATTCACACGCGCATGGGCGAAGAAGCATTTCGCTTTATTCCCTGTTGAAAAATATTCATCGCAAACATTAACAACAATCACCAACACGAAGAATATTAATGTTGGCGATCTGAATTCTGCGCTGGGAAAAGTTGGATTACAAATTTCTAATGGATACGGCGATTTGAAAGAAAAAACTTTCCGTATCGCTCATATGGGCGAGTTGACAATGGCCGATATTAAAGAGGTGACTTCGGCAATTGAAAAAGTATTATCACTTTAAAAAAAGGATGAATTATGAAAATTTTAATCTCTGATGGAATTGAAGATATTGGGAAAAAGATTTTAATCGAATCGGGTCTTGATGTCGTTGATAAAAAATTAACTCCCGAAGAGTTGCTGAAAGAAATTCCGCAGTACGACGCAATCATCGTTCGCTCCGCGACGAAGGTGACAAAAGAAGTCATTGACGCGGGAAAGAATCTGAAAGCCATAGCGCGCGGCGGTGTTGGACTTGATAACATAGATGTTCCGTATGCGAAAGGAAAAGGAATCAAAGTGTTGAACACTCCCGGCGCATCATCTATTTCCGTAGCTGAACTTGCCATCGGGCATATGTTTGCGTTGAGCAGATTCTTGCATTTATCAAACACCGAAATGCGCGAAGGAAAATGGCCCAAAAAAGAATACAGCAAAGGCGTTGAGCTTACCGGAAAAACGTTGGGACTTATCGGTATTGGAAATATCGGTAAAGAAGTGGCAAAGCGCGCACTGGGTTTAGGAATGAGAGTGATCGCGCATGATCCTTTTGTTACAAGTACCGAATTGAATGTTAAACTTGTAAGCAAGGATGATGTTCTTAAGAATTCAGATTACATCTCGTTGCATATCCCCTTGGATAAAAAAACAGGTCCGACAATAACAAAGAAAGAGTTTGACCTGATGAAGAAGGGTGTAATTCTGATTAATTGCGCGAGAGGTGGAGTAGTTTCGGAAAAAGATCTTCTCGAAGCGTTAAAGAACGGCAGAGTGGCACGCGCGGCGATGGATGTTTTCGAGAACGAGCCTCCAACACCGGAAGAAAGCGAGTTAATTAAGCATCCGAATGTTTCTGTTACACCTCATATCGGTGCGTCAACGAACGAAGCGCAGGAACGTGTTGGAGAAGAGATAGCTCAGAAGGTTGTACAGGCATTAAAATAATATCCGCTTTAATTTAGAAAAGTCGAAAAAAGATTACAAATCATTTTCGATTCTTAAATAATAATCGGACGCGTTTTGCTGATTCAAAGGCACAAGCAAGCGCGTCCGTTCTTTATCAAATTATTAATTCGAAATTTAATTATGGCAACATTTAAACCTTTTAAAGGGTTCAGACCACTTCCCAAATATGCGAAATCTGTGGCGGCTAGACCTTATGATGTATTAAATTCAGAAGAAGCACGAATTGAGGCGAAAGGAAATCCAATTTCTTTCCTTCATGTTGGTAAACCGGAAATTGACCTTCCTGTCGGGACAAATCTTTACGATGAATCAGTTTATCAAAAAGGGAAAGAGAATCTTCAAAAGCTGATCAACGATGGTATCATAAAAGAAGATGAAACTCCATGCTTTTATCTCTATGCCCAAGTTATGGGAACTCATACGCAGTACGGTATAGTAGGGTGTGCGTCGGTTGAGGAATATTTGAACAATACGATTAAGAAGCACGAGTTAACAAGAAAAGATAAAGAAGACGATCGAACTAAACATGTGAAAGTAACAAACGCGCATTCGGGTCCTATCTTCTTAACGTATCGCGCAACTGATATGATTGATTCGATGATAAATAAAATTAAAAACACAAAGCCGGAAGTAGATTTTATAGCTGACGATGGTATCGGACATAAATTATGGATAATAGCAGACGCGAAACAGATAGATGAGATAAGTACCGCGTTCAGCAAAGTACCCTCTTTATATGTTGCCGATGGACATCATCGTTCCGCCGCCGCCGCGCGGGTGGGGAAAGAGTATGCGGATGCCAATCCACGTCATACGGGGAAAGAAGAATATAATTTCTTCCTTGCGGTTCTCTTCCCGCACAATCAATTGAAGATAATGGATTATAACCGGGTTGTTAAAGATTTAAATGGACGTACGGTTAATGAATTTAAATCAGAAGTGAAAAAGTTTTTTGATGTAAGAGATAGCTTAAATCCGGTTCATCCGGGAGCCAAAGGTGAAATTGGAATGTACCTTGATCATCATTGGTATTTACTAAAAATTAAGAATGAATACCTTGTTAATCCTAATCCGGTAGAAAAACTTGATGTTGCAATCTTACAAAATTATTTCTTAAAGCCCGTGCTTGGTATCGAAGATCCAAGAACGGATAAGAGAATCGATTTTGTCGGCGGAATACGTGGACTTGCAGAGCTGGAAAGACGTGTAAATTCGGGCGAGATGGCCGTAGCATTCGCTCTTTATCCTACTTCGATAGAAGAATTATTGGCAATTGCGGATGCAGGGAAGATTATGCCGCCGAAGTCAACATGGTTCGAACCGAAACTTCGAGATGGAATAGTTGTTCATTTTTTAAGTTGATTATTATCTTAGAGACATCTAAGTTATTATTTTAATCGACAAATAACTGTCACGCTGAGCTTGTCGAAGCGTGATTTTGATTCAAGAAGTCATGGTTCGACAGGCTCACCATGACTTTTATATTATTTTTCAGATGTCTGACCTTAATCAAAACATACCATACTTGGGTGAACTGAGTGCGCTTCTTACAGCATTTTTATGGGCTGGAAGTTCGATGGCATTCGCTTCGGCAACCAAGCGTCTTGGTTCGTTCAATGTAAATATATCGCGTTTGCTTCTTGCCGCTGCTTACCTGATTGTTTTAATTCCTGTCGCCGGTTTTGATATCGGGATATCATTGAAGCAGGGAATTTATCTTTGCGCTAGTGGAGTTGTAGGTCTTTCGATTGGGGATACGTTTTTATTCAAATCTTACCAGTTAATTGGTGCACGCGTTACAATGCTGATGATGTCGCTCGCTCCGGCAATTGCGGCTTTGCTTAGCTATTACATTCTCAATGAAAGTATATCATTTACCGGTATCGTTGGAATTATTATTACAATAGCAGGAATTGTTCTTGTTGTTATAGATCGCGAGTCAGACGGATTTCAAAAGAATAAAATCATTCCTCTTGGAATTATATATGCTTTTATTGCTGCTGCGGGACAAGGTGCGGGGTTGGTGCTTGCTAAGATGGCATTTCAGGAAGGAAGTATAAATGGTTTCGTCGCAACCGGATTTCGCATCATCGCCTCACTTATTTTAATCTTACCTTTCGCGATTCTAACAAAGAGATATGGAAATCCTATAAAAACATTCCGGGGTAACAGCACCGCTTTTTGGCTGACGATTTCAGGTTCATTCCTCGGACCGTTCTTCGGGATTACATTCAGTTTAATCGCAATCGCGAATACAAATGTCGGAATCGCTTCAACAATTATGGCAATGGTTCCGATATTAATGCTGCCGCTTGTTAAATTTATTTACAAAGAAAAATTAACAATGACAGCGATTATAGGATCTTTCATTGCGGTAGGTGGGGTAGTGGTGCTTTTCTTGCGCTGAGATTACCTCCTCCAGTTATCTATTATTCATTTTCGTTCGAAGATAAGAACTGTTGCACGATCCAAATCCGCATATGAACTCGCATTATCTCCCCATTTTATAATTGATTTATCCGGAGAGACAACATCAACTAATCCTGTAAGCGAGTAATACTCTTTAATGAATTTATCCGCCCATGTAAAGATATACATTTGAGAATTCTGCCATACGACCCATGAAATCGGATGATTGATATATATCAGAAGTTTGGGTTTTTCCGCTTCTATATTGCTTGCCATTTCTTTTTGCATTGTTAAACTATAAGGATGCGGTTCCATCAGAAAATATGTGAAAAGATACGGTGTTGCCGAAGTTCTATCCGCATAAAACAATATTTGCGGTTCAGAACCGAGTATCGCAATTTTATCGTGTTTTTGGGTTTTGGATCGAATATATTTCGCTATAGTTTCTGAATCGGCGAATGGATTAGGATTGTATATACGTCGGGAAATAGTATTGAGATCATCATAGATAAAATAAGATCGGTTCAAGATGATTCCGTAACCGACAATCAATAAACCTAAAAGTAACGATAAGATTGATTTGAATAATTCCGTTTTATTGGATGCTATCAAGTGTGTAAATTTATTGATGAGATATCCTGTGAGAATACCAACGATTGGAAGGATCATTACGAAATAATGATTACGGAAATGAAGACCTAAGCTAACCGCGACCACCGATGTGAAGAGAAATAGCATAATTATAACTCTTGAGTATCGTTGCTTTCGGTCTGCTAGAATTATAATAAAGCCGATTGCAGTGATAATCCAAACCGGCAGGAAATCGTGCGCAACCTCGGGAAAGATCATCATGAACTCGCTAATCCCCTCACTACTTTTAACAAGATTGCTGAACTTCAAACCATATTCGAAATTCCAGAAGATGAATTTGTCAACGGCATTCAGAGTTCGATACCAAAAAAGAATTAGTGCGAATGGGAGAATAAATCCGAGGATAAACAGTGAAATATTTTTTAATGCATTACTCAGATTGAATTTTATTCGGTTTGGAGGATACAATAATAATACGACTCCGAATCCGAAAAACATTACGCCCGGTTGTTTCATCAGAACCAAAAGACTGAAAGCAATTCCTGAAGAGATAAGTAGAAATATCTTTCCCGTTTTATGGAATTGCATCACAAGAATAATGCCGAGAAGCATCCAGAAAACAACGAAGTGTGTTGCATGAGCAGCAAATCCGAGAACGCCTGGAGCCAAAGCCAACACTCCATAAATTAAAGCTGAAATTACTCCTTCATCGGTGCCAAATAATCTTTTTGTAAATTCGAAGATCAACACCATTGACGCTGCGTTAAATAACAGTAATCCGATATGAATGGCGCCGGCAGTTAGTCCGAAAATTTTAAGAAAGATCGCGTAAGTCAAATACAGACCCGGAGGTTTAAAATCATATCCTGATATGTAAGGGGGGATTCCTTGAAGAATCAATTTGCCCATATAAGCGAATCCGCCCTCATCTCGTTCAAGCGGAAACCCGAGGAAACGGATGCGAAGAATGGTAACAATGAGTATTACCAGAAGTAATAGTAGGTATGTTAATTTGTTATTTTCTTCTTTTGAATTCAACTCTCAATTATTGATAATAGTTTAGAATCAGAATTGTTTTTTTGAGAAAAGATATTTAACGGCTTCCCAAACTGTACCGATTCCGTACCGAACACTGGCTTTAAAATTTATACTTGAGCTCTCGGGGAAGTAACGAACAGGTACCGGAATTTCTCCTATTCTGTAACCTTTAGCGATAATCTGAAAAAGAACCTGACTATCAAAAACAAAATCATCGGAGTTATGTAAATAATCAATCGATTCAATCACTTCTCTTTTGTATCCCCTCATTCCCGTATGCCACTCCGAAAGGTTCTGACCTGTAACAATGTTTTCGATAACACTTAAAAATCTATTCGAAAGATATTTATATTTCGGCATGCCTCCTGCGAGAGCTTCTTTTCTTGAGCGGATACGGGAGCCGAGCATCACGTCGAAATAACCATCGGATATATACTCTACGAAATAACGAATCAATCTTGGATCGTACTGATAGTCGGGATGAAGCATAATTATAATGTCGGCGCCACGATCGAGAGCAAGTTTGTAGCAGGTTTTTTGGTTGCCACCGTAACCGGTATTAGTTTGATGTTGATGTACTGTCATACCTAAACGTTTTGCGATTTCCACAGTACGATCATTGCTGCAATCATCGACAAGGATCATCTCGCTGACAATTTCTTTCGGAACATCATTAATCGTTTGCTCGAGTGTTTTTTCGGCGCGGTAAGCCGGAAATACTACAATAACTTTATTCTTTTTCACGGAAAAATCGAGATACTTAAGTTTAATTATACCGAAAATAAGAAACTATCGGTTAATTAACAATAGTAGTTCAGGGAGATCTCATAAGATCGGAGGTGAAAATTTTAATTTAATTGAAAAGAAATAAAATTTAGGTAAAGGATTACACCAAATATAAATGATAAAATGTGTTTATCGAAATATCAATTATATGCGGCGGTAACCTTTTTTTGATTATCCGGAGTTAGTACCCTACTAATACAATTCAAAAGCGATTTCAGATCGAACGGTTTCACCAATATATCGTCTGCGCCGATTCGAACAGCTTCCTGCCCGATCTTCATTTCGCTTGTAGCGGTAAGAATGATTACTCGTTTTGCCAGCTTGTACCGCTTCATGTATCGTAACAGTTGCATCCCGCTGAGCCGGGGCAAGTAAACATCCAATAAAACGAGATCGTAATTGTGATTCCTCAAAAAATCCAATCCCACCATTCCATCGGCAACACCATAAACCTTGAAACCTTCGTTCGTAAGAATTCTTTCCATTCCGGATCTTAAATTCTTATCTCCTTCAACAATTAATACTGTCATACTGTCCATAATGCACTCCTTTAAAAGCTATCTAAATATCCTTAAAAGAGAGGAAATCGGTTGTGTATTTGTTCACACCTATTGATGCAGGACACTTTTGAAACATTGAGATAATTGAAAAGATAGAAGCCGTGCTGTGCTTTTTGAAACTAATTGCTTTTCTTATTACATTCATCATATGATTAAACTCATACAAAATTTATTTATCGGTATAAAAGTATTCTTTAAATCGATGGGGTTGGTTGAACAAGCCCAGCTTGTTGCCTCAACCGCTGTAATAGTTGCGATGATAACACTGATTACTGTTCGAATCGCGGTTGGTGTTGAGCTCAGCGCTGTTGATCTTATCAGCGTGGTAACTGTTGGATTATTCGGTTATGTGAGCATATTTTTTGCTCTTAAATATGGCAGAAATTTAGAATCACAACGCCGTGAGATGATAGAACTAAATTCAATAGCGGAAGCTGTAAATTATTCGGTCGATATTAATTATGTCTTACAGTCTTCGTTGATAAAAGTGCTTCAGTTGATGCGTGCTGATGCCGGTTGGATTTATATTATCGAAAATAAAACCCTGATGCTTAAACACCATTATGGTACTACGGTTCCACTTTTTCAAACTGATATAAACGCTGATCAGGAATACCTTGGGTGGATTAAAACTCCCGGACTCTATATCACTTTGGATGAAAATGGAAACAATATATTTGATCCGAAAATGTTTGATGAAGGGATTAAACTGCTGATATCGATACCGCTGTTGCGGCAGGGAGTTTTTGCCGGTGCTTTGATAATAGGCAGGCGCGATACTCATCGCGCCCATTTTAAAAATGTGGCACTCCTGCAAGCATTTGGCAATCAAATAAGCATGGCGCTGAATAATGCATCTCTCTTCGAGCAAGTTCGTCAATCGGAACAATTGTACGCCGATCTTTATGAAAACTCACCCGATATGTATCATAGCGTCGATCGGGATGGGATAGTGATAAGTTGTAACAAAACAGAATGCTTATTTTTAGGAAAGAATAAAGAAGATATCATAGGAAAATCTTTATCTTCGCTTTATCCACCTGCACAGCATGCACATATTGCGAGTAATCTTAAAAATATTTTTGATTTTGGAAGAGAATTAAAAGGAATCGAAGAACAAATTGTTCGGTCGGATGGTACCTTCATAGATGTCAGCACAAATGCTTCTATAGTTTATGATGTGGAGGGGAAACCTGCGGTTGCTCGAATGGTTTTACGCGATATTACACAGAAGAAATTGATGGAGGAGAAAATTCTTCAGGCACAGAAAATAGACAGTATCGGAAATCTTGCCGGTGGTATCGCTCATGATTTCAATAACATTTTAACAGCGATATTAGGTTCTGCCTCCATAATGCGCCGAAGAGTAGAGGAGAATCCTCGGCTGTTAAAATACGTAGATCTTATTGAAACAACATCACGGCGCGGAGCCGCGGTTACTCGCCAGTTGTTGACTTTTGCACGGAAAAATAATCCTAACATTGTCCGTACAAACGTGAATTCAATTCTTGATCAAACAATCAAATTGTTTGAAGTAACGACACCTAAAACTATTCACATCAAACACTCGCTTTCTCACGAGCCGCTTTTTGTTGAAGCAGATGAAGGACAGTTACAGCAGGCAATTCTGAATTTGTGTCTGAACTCTCGCGATGCCATGCCGAGCGGCGGGATTATAGTTGTGAGTTGTTCCGGGATCGACATCGATGAGGAAAAAGCCCGGCAATTGACTGAAGGGAATATCGGTTCATACGTAATGATATCTGTCGCAGATTCGGGCGTGGGTATTCCAACTTCAATCATCAATAAAATATATGAACCATTTTTTACAACCAAAGAGCAAGGTAAAGGAACCGGTCTCGGTTTATCTGTTGTGTACGGAGTTGTTAAAAGTCATAACGGATTTGTGAATGTAAGCAGCGAGGTGAACAGCGGAACAATATTTACAATATACTTGCCGCGTATTTCTGATCAAAAATCGAGAACTGACCTTCCAAACAACAAACTCGAGATGACGGGTGGAACGGAGAATATTCTCCTTGTCGAGGATGAAGTGTCTGTTAGCGAAGTCGGGGCTGATATTTTAAAAGAATTAGGATACAGAATTGATCGTGCCCAAAACGGCAGAGAAGCGATAGATAAAATCCGTGAAAAGAACGGCGCGTATGATCTTGTGATTCTCGATATGAATATGCCGCGCATGGGTGGCAAGGCAACTTTCGATCAATTGAAGAATGAATTCCCGATAATAAAAATCCTGGTTTGCAGCGGTTATAGCGCAACAATGTTGGAAGATGGAAAATTTATGGAGCTTATTGATGGATTTCTCCAAAAACCATACACGATAGACGATATGGCTTACAAAGTCAGGGAAGTTCTCAATACTCCTCGAAAATTGGGGGTCAAAAATGAAGTTAGCGGGTGAAATATTTCGGAAAGCGAGAGAAAGTCAAAATCGTACAATCGATGATGTAGCTACAGCATTAAAAATAAACAAACAATTTTTAATTAATATTGAGAATGATAAAATACCATCTCTGCCTACAACATACGTTCGTGCTATTATACGCGATTTTGCTATAGAACTCGGCATAGAACCTGAAACCATCCTTGACGAATTAAGAAAAGATCCTGATGCAGCATCAGCACTTGAGTTAGATAAATTACCACGGTACACGGTTATAAGCGTCTCCGACCGCGTTGCGCCATCGGTGCATACTGAATTACGGAAGAAAAAAAAGACACATCAATTTCAGATAATTGTAGTCATTGCCATCTTCATTTTCACAGGATTAGCTCTCTCGATATTCTTTTTCAGAGAAAAAAAAATGCCGACAGTTGTACAAGAGATATCTTTCAATGCAATGCTTCGCGATAAAGAATCGAAGGCAGCAAGATTGAATCTCAAACAAGATACATCACTCGCTTTTCAATCGAAATCAGGAAAGATGATTGCCGATACGATCACGCTTGAAGGCGTTGCCGCCGAAAGTGTATGGGTACGGGTTTCCTCCGATGGAATCCATCTTTCTGAGGCTGTCATACCTGCTTTTGCCCGAAAACGATGGGTAGCGGAAAAAGAATTTCTTATTTCAATCGGTAACGGCGCTGCGATGTCGTTCACTCTGAACGGTCAAAGAATCGGGCAACTTTCTGCAACTAAGCGCCCATTGAAAAATATTCTTCTTTCGCGAGAAACAATCGATAAACTTAAGAACATAAATCCATAAAATATTCAATCGTGACAAATCTTTCTCCAAAAATCAAAAATAGAGTTGAAAAGTTAAGAGACGAAATCAACCGGCACGATTATCTTTATTACGTGATTGCCGAACCTGTTATCTCAGACTTTGATTATGATAAACTTTACTCGGAATTACTAAAGCTGGAAAAAGAATACCCCGAACTTGTTACCCCTGATTCACCGACTCAAAGGGTAGGGGGAGAGCCAACCAAGGAATTCTCTAATGTAACACATTCAACACCGATGTTGAGTTTATCCAATACTTATTCAGAAGATGATATCAGAGATTTTGATCGTAAAGTGAGAGAACTGTTGCCCGAACAAAATATTCATTATGTTTGTGAGCTGAAATACGATGGTGTTTCGCTTTCTCTAAAATATGTAAATGGCAGTTTGATTTCCGGAGCGACAAGGGGAGATGGTTATCAGGGAGATGAAATTACTGCAAATGTAAAAACCATTCGTTCAATTCCGCTTCGAATTAGTCATGACAAATCTTCCAAAATCGATTGTGATGTGCGCGGTGAAGTGATTATGAATTTGAAGGATTTCAAGCGGATGAACGAAGAAAAAGAATTGCTCGGAGAAAAATTATTCGCCAACCCGCGTAATTCTGTCGCCGGGACATTGAAGTTGCAGGATCCTAAGATTGTTGCTTCTCGTCCATTGAGGTTTTTCGGATATGCTCTGCTTTCAAAAAACCTGCCGCTAAAAAGTCATTTCGAGAATTTGAAAATTCTTCGGGAATTCGGATTTCTAATCGATAATCACGCCAAGCGGTTTGATAATATTGAAGAGGTAATCCAACACTGGAAGGAATGGGAGCAAAAGAGGGAGACGCTTCCATTCGATATCGATGGTATCGTTGTAAAAGTTGATTCTCTGGAACAACAGGAAATTCTTGGTACGATTGCTAAGAGTCCGAGATGGGCGGTGGCGTGTAAATTTGCCTCAAGGAAAGCTGAGACAAAACTAAAAGGTATTCGTTTACAGGTCGGCCGGACTGGGACCATCACTCCTGTAGCAGAGCTTGAACCCGTATTAATAGGAGGTACAACTGTAAGTCGTGCTTCTTTGTACAATGAAGATTATATCAGAAATCTTGATATTCACATCGGGGATGCTGTTGTGGTTGAACGTGGAGGTGACGTAATTCCAAAAGTAACATCGGTCCTTATCGAAAAGAGAAGACATGATTCCAAAAAATATTCGTTTCCAAAAAATTGTCCAGCTTGCGGATCAAATCTGGTGCGAGCAGAAGAAGAAGCAAATCATTATTGTGATAACAGCGAATGCCCGATGCAAATTCGAGGGCGCATTGAGCATTGGGCGGCTCGCGGTGCAATGGATATTTCAGGTCTTGGCGAATCGGTTGTTGATAGATTGGTATCGAATAAATTCGTCAACAACGTTGCCGATCTTTATGACCTTCACAAATATAAAGAACAGCTCATAGAGATTGATCGGTGGGGTGAAAAGAGCGTTCAAAAATTACTCGATGGAATTGAAAGGAGTAAACTGAGGCAATACCATTATGTTATATTCTCACTTGGCATCAGGCATGTTGGTGCCACAGTGGCTAAAGTTCTTGCAGATAATTTTACATCGATGGATGTGTTGATGAATGCGACAGCATTGGATTTGCAGGCAATTCATGAAATAGGTCCTAAAATCACTCAAAGCATCCTGAGATACTTTAAAGATGATAGGAATATTAAAATCATCGAACATTTAAAGAAATCAGGCATCAAAATGCGGAGTGAAGCTGGTGTAGCAATCGGTGCGCTGGCAGGGAAAGTGTTTGTTCTCACCGGATCGTTGACCTCATATGGGCGTGAGCAAGCAAAGGAATTAATAATAGGATTAGGTGGCAGGGTTTCCTCGACAGTTTCAAAAAATATTGATATATTAGTAGTAGGTGAAGATCCCGGTTCCAAACTTGAGAAAGCGAAAGAATTAGGGATCGAGATCTGGAACGAAGAAAAATTTAAATCGATAATTAAGGCTAATAAAAGGTGATAGATGTTTGAACATGCGCTTGCATATGTCGGATTGCAGTTTGCAAAATTTCAATTTCGAAACGATTTCGATCAACCGCAACCGCTTACCGATTTTTTACGCGGAGCCGGAAACGTTCTGATTACACTTCCGGTCGGGTACGAAGATGCAATAATCGCCGGCAACGCATTGCGAAGTTTTCGAGAGCGGATGAAAAACATACATATCACTGTAGTACATAACAGTACGCGTGAGACTGCATTGGCAAATTTTCCGCGGTGCGAAATTATACGTCTTGACCCGCCGGATATAAACAGATTTTCACTTCCAACAAAAACAATACTTCAAAGAATATTTAAACGTGAATACGATGTTGCAATCGATTTAAATCTTGATTTCGCGTTACATACTGCGTATATTTGTAAAGCGTCTCGAGCTAAAATTCGCGTTGGTTTCGCCGGACCTGTATCCGACACGTTTTACAACATTATCTTAAATCTCAACAAAGAACGAACACCTCAGGCACTCTACGAAAAGTTCGCTGAATGTCTGGCTATGTTCTAGAACACCGGAGTTTTCATGAAATTTGAAATTACTAAAGATGGTAAAGCAACAATTCTCAAACTGCATGGAAGAAAACTTGATTCCACAGTTGCACCGGAATTGAAAGCTGAATTCCTTATCCTTTGCAAACCGAAGAATTCGACAAAACTGATAATCGATTTGAAAGAGGTTCAGTTCTGCGACAGCAGCGGTTTGAGCGCACTTCTCATCGCTGATCGCACTATGCGCCAGCATGGCGGGACGGTGCATCTTGTTCATGTGCACGATAAAGTCTTGGATCTGATGCGGATTACTCAATTAGACAGGATGTTCACCATCAATAAAAAAGTTGATGATGCTCTTAAAGCATAATCTGTGGCATTTGATTGATATTTCTTTCGTTTCCTGCCGGTAAATTCTTCAATGGGTTTTTCTAATCTTGACTATTTTATTGTAGCAGTTTATCTATTGGGTGTTACAGTAATTGGCTCAATCATTTCGGGCAAACAAAAATCGTCGCGCGATTATTTCCTTGGAGGAAAAAATATGTCGTGGTGGTCGGTCGGATTTTCAATCGTCGCAAGTGAGACGAGCACTCTTACATTTATCAGCATACCGGGGTTGGCTTATAAAAGCGATATGCACTTTCTTCAAGTCGCATTCGGTTATTTTATCGGCAGGCTGCTGGTCAGCATCATTTTCATTCCCGCATATTATCAGGGCGATCTGGAAACCGCTTACGATTTTATAGGTAAACGATTCGGTTTGTCTCTCCGGAAATTCGCATCTTCAGTTTTTATTATTACACGTGTTTTAGCGTCCGGTGTTCGATTATTTGCAACCGCGATACCGGTTCACATTATAACAGGATTCGACTATCCGACCAGCATTGTTATCATCGGCGGCTTTACATTAATTTATACTTACCTAGGCGGATTGAAAGCAGTTGTTGCCATGGATGTGGTTCAACTTTTCATATATCTTAGCGGCGCAGTAGCATCGATGGTTATCATCTTCAACCATCTTCCAAACGGATGGAACGATGTCGTTGGATATGCAACACAAAATAGCTTGAATAAATTTGAAATATTCAATCTAAAAACCGGCACAAATATATTTGAGTTTGTTTCTTTACCGTATACACTTCTTGGCGGTTTGCTTGGTGGGACATTCCTTACAATGGCTTCGCATGGAACCGATCAATTGCTTGTGCAACGATTGTTGGGATGCAAATCAAAGCGCGACAGCCAACGCGCGCTTATGCTTGATGCATCGATTATTGTTCTGCAATTTGCTTTCTTTCTGATTTTGGGATTATGCTTGTACGCATTCTACCACGGTGTGCCATACCAGCAGCTTGGATTAAATTCATCGGATGAAATATTTCCGAAATTTATAATTGAAAATCTTCCTGTCGGTGTAGCCGGACTTGTAATAGCAGGTGTATTCGCTTCTGCTATGGGATCTCTTTCTTCATCAATAAGCTCACTAGCATCCGCCACATATCTTGATTTATTCAAGATGACGAAGAGAGGAAAGTTATTGACCGAAAAGATGGAGTTGAGATGGTCGAAGATATTTACATTGTTTTGGGGATTGGTTCTGATAGGTGGAGCGTTGTTGTTCACCGATAATAAAAATCCGGTTGTTGAGATAGGTCTCAAAATCGCTTCTTTCACCTATGGCGGATTATTGGGAACATTCTTTTTAGGTTTATTTTTCAAACGCACGAACCAGCAAGATGCTTTTATAGGATTTATTGCCGGGCTGGTTACAATGATCATTGTATTAAATTTTACAACTATTGATTGGACATGGCATACGATGATTGGGGCTCTGATGACGATAACGGTTGGAAAATTAGGCTCTAAATTATTCACACAATGAAAACGAAGTAAATCAGTATTTATAGGATAATTGTCCTATGGAGGTATAATAAATAAAGCGGTAAGTTGGTTCAACATACCGCTTTATTTTGTCTATTAAAGTAATTTACTTCTTTGTTCCTTTTTCGTGCTTGCAATCTGCCGAGCACTTCTCTTTACATTCTTTGCTATCGGGTTTGCACTCACCTTTTGCCATCTTTTCTTTGCATTCTTTACTATCGTGTTTGCATTCACCTTTCGCCATTTTATCTTTGCACTCCTGGCTGCCGTGTTTGCATTCGCCTTTTGCCATCTTATCTTTGCATTCTTTGCTTTCAGGATCGCATTGCACCTTTGCGGTTTTATCTGCGCATGTTGCAGCACAATCTTTCGCTTTATCACCGGTCATGCTCGGACAGGTTGCTTTTGCATCCTTGGATGATGCCTGTTTGCCGCTCATCGGGCATTTTACTGTTTCTTTTTTTGCGGCTTTGTCGTCACCGGCATAAAGCGCCATAGCTACGATCAAAATAGCAATCGTAATAATCGATGTGAATATAATTAGTTTTTTCACTGCGGGGTTTCTCCTTTCAATGAGATTTGTTGTTTTGACATTGAGTTTGTTTAATACTATCAATTTCCATACAAAACTGTCCAAGAACAAGAGAGAAGAACTTCTCTTGCTGTTGAGGTGTAAGTACATTTTTTTCGTGGAGCAAACGCTTCACTACTGCGCGCTGCATATCCGCCTGAAGAGAGTCAACTGAACGTAATATATCTTCGATACGGGAACTGTCGGGTTCGTCTTTCATCAATTCTTCAACAAGCTTGATCCGTTTTTCCTTCATGGTTACAGTGAGTGCATCAGTGATTGAGCGTGAGGATTTCTCGACTTTACTTAAATTCGCGGCTTGCTCTTCGCTCATATTCAGATGTTCTTTCATGTAGCAACCGTGATCCATGGTTTGATCCATCATACAATTTGAAGCAGTTGACGGGCAGCATCGGTAGTAAATAAGCGTTCCCAATGCCGAAAGATTGATCAATGTGAGCAGTATGATAACAATTATAATCCAAGGTTTTATCATCTTAGTACCTCACTTATTTTGGGATGAAGTAAGGATGATTGCTTGTCCGATTGATTCTTCGGAAATCGGTTCGAACGAATCGAAATGATATGATCTGGCTATATATTCTGTTGTCGAAAGGTTCGATGTCATTTCAGTTTCTGTGCTCGGCAACTTCCCTAAATAGTTACCGATAAAAAATGAGATAAGTAATAAAATAATTGCAGTCGTAGTTTTAAGAGCATACAACAGTATTCCTGAAGCGGATTTCTGCGCGGGATTACTCATCCTTGATTGAACTCTTGTCCATAAGAAAGGTGGAGTCGTAAATTTATCGATGGCAGCCTTTTTTTCCCAGATAGTCGATAGCACTGCAAGTTGGTTATTGCAATGGGGGCATTGAGGGAGGTGTCTTTCAACCTCACTCATATCGACATCGTTGAGACTGCCATCGAGATAAAGGAGTAATTTGTTTTGGATACTGCTGTGTTTCATCCTTTTGTGCCTTTCATATTATTAGACAAGGATTATTAATAAAACTTGCGGTCATAACTGATTTAAATAGGGAAGTAATTTCTTGCAAAGGTTTTGTTTTCCTCTGAAAATGCGGGATTCTACTGCAGAAACTGAACATTCCATCACTTTTGCAATTTCTTCGTATGATAATTCTTCATAACGATGTAAAAGCAGAGCTATTCGTTGATGTTCAGGAAGTGAATTGATTGCTCTCTGGATGATAATTTCTGTTTCCTTTTTCTCCATTAATATATCAGGTAAATTATCAGTAGAGGACGGCTCTGATTTGTTTTCACCATTAGTGGTAGAAAAAATTTCAAAGGAGAGCCATTTATTCCGTTTTTTTCTGGATTGATAGTTCAAACAGTGATTGACGGCGATGCGATAAAGCCATGTGGAAAGCTTTGAATCGGATCGGAAATGTTTTATCGATCTGAACGCGTTAATGAAAACATCTTGCGTGATATCTTCGCTCTCATGCCGGTTACCCAACATTCTGCAACAGACATTGAAAACCATCGAACTGTATTCATCGAAAAGTTCTTTGAAAGCAGATTGGTCTCCGGAAATTAATTTAAGGAGGAGGTCTTGTTCCTTCACGAATGCTTATCAATCTTCAATATAAATATCATGCTATAAATATAAGCGGTAAATGTGCCAATGCCCAAATGCCATATCGAATGGTTGCCTCGTGCCGTAATTGCTTTGATATCAGTGTGAAATAAATCCCTTTCATAATTGTGTTACTCATAGCTGCCATCAGTATTGCAGAAACGAAGATATTTTCAACCGATGTGGATTGCTGAACTAAAGATAGAATGAACGGATCGATATCAGTTACACCCGTGATAGCAGAAAGAGCGATAAGTCCGGTACTGCCGAAAAGTTTGTTGGTGAGGATCGTAATTACCGATAATCCCACGAAGAATATCCCGAACATCATTGCAGGTCTGATTTCGAACGGATTTTGAATTGAAGTAACTTCAGAATTTTCGGTTGCGATATGTTTGGATTTAATTCTTACAACCATTGCCGCTCCAACGATTGAAAGTATCACCATTTTCCACCAAAGGTGCGAAACGAAGATCGGATTGATGAGCCAAATAAGAACAAGTATTCGTAAGTACATGACACTGCTGGCTAATATGGATGCTTGTAAAGCATCGCCGCATTTTTCCGGTGATTTTTTTGCAATCCGGGCTGTTGCAACCGTAACAGCAGTGCTGGATGCGATACCGCCGAGTAATCCTGAAAGCCACAAGCCAACTTTACTGCCGAATTTTTTAATCAGAAAATATCCGATGAATCCTATGGTAGAAACCATGATTACAATTTGCCAAACACGGGTTGGATTTAATTTGAATTGGGTATACTCCTGGTTTGGTAGCACAGGAAGTATGATTACCGTGACTAAGAGGAATTTTAAGACGGCAAGGAATTCCGATTTATCCAGTTTTTCAACAAAATTATCTAAGTCGGCTTTTTCCGAAAGTAGAATAGTGCTGATGATTCCGAGAGACATTGCCACCCAAACATCTGCCAAAACGGTCAACGCGCCTATAATGAATGTTACAAGCGCTACAACTTCGCTGGTCGAACCGATTCTACCGTCTTTTAATTTCGCAAGATATCCTACCACCGCTAACGCAGTCACGGATATCATTCCTATTGGAAGGGCGAGTGCTACGTTAATGTGGTACAACCAAGCACAACCAAATCCATACAAACTTATCAGTGTGTAGGTACGAACACCTGCAAAGTACTGAAATTTTCTGTCCGAGCTTGCACTTTCGCGCTCTAAACCTATCAATAAACCGAGTGCTAATGCGACGGTAAATCTTAATTCGAACGTCCATTCAAATGTATTCACGAATAATTCCTTTAATAATCTCTATGAATTTAAGAAATGTAGATGGAAGTATCAATTTTTGCCGGTGTTCAGTTGTTAGATCAATTATGCCATCGGCGGCATACCGTAGGTTGCCCATTCTTCTTTTGCAGGTCCGTAAACACCCGGAACTTTCAATCCTGCCTGTCGCATCAACACGGTCATTTGAGCGCGGTGATGGACTTCGTGTTTGAGTAATACGACAAGCGTTTGGGCACGCGTCCATTTTTCACCATACATTTCAATTACTTCATCAAGCATCTTGTCGTTCCATTTATTTTGAACTTCCTTGTCTAACCCTTTTGCAGCTTTTTCATATATTATCGATATCTCGGACGCAGAAGTTGGGGTAGGCGAATTTTCGGCAGGTGATTCTATCACGAGTCCTGCTTTACTCCCCATTTCTCCAAGTGTAAGTACGATATGCCATGCGATGAAACCTAGGGAACGACCCTCAGCGGATACTTTCTGTGAAAGCGAACTGTCTGTCATAGCTTTGAGAACTTTAAGCGTTGAACTACTTTCGCTATTCCATTCAATAATAAATTCGTTTATGGTATGATACATGATGTGATCCTTTCAATCCGTTGATAGCTTATTAGAATAATAAAACAATAATCCACGTTGCAATGAGAATAGTGGCTAAAATTAATATCAGATACAAAATAGTTATTGCTACGGTTTTTAGGAATGTTTTAAGTCGTGTCTGATTATACGTTTTGCTTTGAGAGATAATAAAATATAGAATTAGTATTATAATCAAACCAAGAGTAATGAAAATAGAAGAAACAATTTTACTGATAATAAAAAACAGTGACAAGACAACGAAACCGAAAGTGTGAATGTGGAGGGAATGAACTAGATATCCTATATAATATTTGTTTTGTCCCTTATAAAAAATGCTAAGCAATAATGCGAATAATGGCATCAGTACAAACATCGAATAAGAAATATTCTTGATCAGCAAATGGTAAAAATCTTCAGCACCACCATTCGTGATCCTATGCAGCTGCTTAACTGCATATAAATTATATTTATTTCGTTCGATGTTTCGGACGGCCATCAACGACTCGGTTTGAGATTCGGTCAAACCAATAAGCTCATTTGAATTAAGATTGAAAAATGTGAATGATAATTTAAACTTATTTTCCCGATTTATTTCTTCGGGAGTTTTATATTCCTGCCAAGATAAATTGAGAATGAGAAAGAATACAAAGCTGACAAATATATAAAGTCTCAGAGGGGACACATAACTTTTCCTCTTGCCGGAATTGAATTCGCTCGTAAGAAAACCAGGTTTGAATATCAGTGCTTTAATTGTGGTGAACGATTTCGAATCAAGATGAAGAGTGTGTTCTAACAATTCACCGATCAAATGTTTTAGAGGAATATTTAAATCATTATTTTCCTGACCGCATGAAGCGCAAAAATTACTTGCACTTTGGAAACTGTACCCACAGTTCGGGCAGGAGGAAAAAGACTTTCTCTTACACTTCATAAATATTCTAAAACTTCCAACAGTGCATGTTATCTCATTAGATTTCGATCATTCCGCGAATATCCTGTCAGAATCACGATAGAAATTATCATATCGCTACGAATTAAGAACCTTATAAAGCGTTGTGAGCAATTTCTCGGCAGTAAATGGTTTTGTCAGAAACGCCTGGATATTGGTTCCTAAATTTTTAACATCGCTGGTTATCAATCCGCTCGCAGCGATAATTTTAATATTAGGATTCATTTTCTGTAAAGCGCGAATTGTTACAGCGCCATCCATTATTGGCATCATAATATCAGTAATCACGACACTTATTATTTCTCCATTTTGCGCGTAAAGGGCCATTGCCTCGGTTCCGTCGTTCGCAGTCATTGCGCGATATCCGTTGGCTTCCAGGGTTGATTTTGTGATATCACGGATAGTTGCTTCATCGTCAACGATCAGAATAATTTCACCCTTCCCTTGAGGTAGTGTTGGGATACTCTCTTCTGTTGAAACAGATTGACCTTTCATTTGAGCAGGGAAATAAATTTTAAATGTGGTACCTTTTGTTACTTCGCTATACACGTTGATGAATCCGCCATGACTTTTGACGATTGCATGAACCGTAGATAATCCAAGTCCCGTTCCTTTTCCTATTTCTTTCGTCGTGAAAAATGGCTCAAATATTTTATCGAGGATCTTTGGAGGAATACCCATACCGGTATCGGAAACTGAGATCATGATATAGGGTCCGACTTTCGCTTCACTATGCATCTTGGAATAATTGTCGTCGATAAAAGAATTTTCTGCCGTAATGGTCAACTTTCCGCCATCATACATCGCATCGCGCGCATTAACGCAAACATTTAATAAAACCTGATGCAATTGAGTCGGGTCAGCAGAAATCGCCCATAAATTCTTTAGGAGTTCTGTTCGAATGTCAATCGATTTTGGAAAGGTCTCTTTAATGATTTGGACGACTTCAGCTATGATATGTTTGGGTTGCAGAAGAACCCGATCACCCTCGATGCCGCGAGCGAATGCGAGAACTTGTTTGACGATATCTGAACCGCGTTGCGCGCTTGATTCTAATGAATCGAGTAACCTTTGAATTGTTTTATCGGGATTATGTTTTCTCAGGATTCCGATCGCCATTACAATCGGAGCCAGCACGTTATTGAGATCATGGGCAATCCCACCCGCAAGCGTACCGATACTTTCCATTCGTTGGGAGCGTAAGAATTGTTGTTCAAGTATTTTCTTTTCGGTAACATCACGCGATACAACAACAACCTGCGAGATTTTACCTTCCTTATCATTGATTATACTTCCTTGGGATTCGATATGACGGATTCTTCCGTCTTTTAGCAAGAATCGGTACTCTGCGCGTTGGCCAATCCCGGTTTTTACCGTTTCTTGAAAAATTTGTTTTATCCTGTCGCGGTCTTCAGGATGAATATCCTGAAATGAATCCGTTCCGCGCAAAGATTCGAAGTCACCAAAAATATTCTTGTACGAAGGGCTGCTGTAGACACGTTTTCCATTGAGATCGAGTACCGCAATTAAATCTGCAACATTTTCTGAAATTAAGCGGAACTGCTCCTCGCTCTGGCGGAGTTTCTCTTCAGATCGTTTTTGTTCTATAGCTCTGGCAACTTGAGAAGAAACATATTCAAGCATGTGCAAATCTTGTTCAGTGTATGCAGTAGGATCCGAATAGTGTTGTACAACCATAACACCTATTGTTTTATGGCTAACAATCAACGGTACTCCCAGCCAAATAGCTGAAGGGGCTCCGACAAGTTCGACTTCTCCTTGTTGCCGTAATTTCATATCGGTGGCTTCATCGCAGAGTAAAGGTTTACCGGTACGGAGTACATACGCTGTCAATCCTTTCCCTGGGTTAACAGGTGGTGCAGATATGTCAACTTCATCCACAAAATATGGAAAAGTCAGAAGGTCGCGTTCATCATCGTGCAATGAGATATAGAAATTTTTTGCGAACATTACTGTACTAATAATCGTATGTACAGATTTAAAAAGATCTTCCAGAGTGGGAGATTTGTCTGAGCCTTGAGAAATTTGATAGATGGCATTTTGCAACACCTCATTCCGTAACCGATCTGTCACATTTCGTAATATACCTTCATGGAATATTACATTTCCTTTTTCGTCATGCACATATCGTCCGTGATCTTCAACCCAGATCTCGGATCCATCTTTACGGCGCATTCGAAAAACCTCGGTTTTTTCTTCTCCGGTATCCAAGAACAAACTATCTCTTTCGGAAGGGGCGAAGTAAAGTTCTTTTTTAATGTCGACATTCAGCATTTCTTTTTTGCTTGAAAAACCGAACATTTTCACCATAGCATCGTTAACATCAACGAATCTTCCATCATGCGTACTTCGATACACCCCATCCATCATTCTATCAAATAACGAGCGGTAACGTTCTTCTGATTGAAGTAATGCTTCCTCAGCTCTTTTACGTTCGGTGATATCGATCCAGATGCCGACCGTCTCTTTGGGTAAACCTTGTTCATCACGGACGAGAACTAGTTGGTCTGTAAACCAACGATATGAATCATCTGCGCAATGCCAGCGATATTCTGTTGAAATGTAATTTTTTTTGAATACTTCCGCATATTCTCTTAAAACACGATCAAAGTCGTCTGGGTGAATTCGCGTTTGCCAGAATGTGGCATTTTCTGTGAATTCATTTGATGTATATCCAGTCATTTGTTTGACTTGATTACTAATCCATGTTGTTGTCAAATCAGCGGTCGCTCGGCCGGTGTAGAAAACCATCGGCAATGTGTTTAGTATGAGTTTGAGTTGTTGTTCGTTCCTGCGAATTGTTTCTTCAGCTTGTTTGTGTTCAGTGATGTCACGTGCTATAAGTAAAATAGTGGTCTTTGACATTGGAGATAATGTTGCGGTGAACCATATTTCTTTATTGTTAATACTTAAACTGTATTCAATACTAATCGGCCTATTGGATGTTAATACCAGTTTTATTTTCTCGATGAAAAAGTCAGCTTGTTTAGTTGGAAAGACCTCATATACAGTTTTACCAAGCAATTCGTTAGCAGGTCGATACAACAGCGCTGGATTTGTCGGAGCAATTTCTATGTATCTGCCTTCTGCATCGACAACTAGGATAACATCGGTCATTGAAGCGAATAGAGATTGAAGGCGTTTTTCAGAATTGCGCAATGCCACTTCAATTACTTTTCGTTCGGAGATGTCTGTGATAATGCCGAGGATAGCGCTTTGACCAGCAAAATTAATCAATTTTGAAGTAATAATTGCTTGAATTTTTTTTCCTTTTCGTGTTAATAATCCATATTCGTAAGGAGGAACTTCTTCCCCCTGCGAATGTTTTCTAAAGGATTCTTGAATTAATGCCTGAGACTCAGAAGAAATAAGTGAGCGGAAATCAAATGATGGTGATAAGAACTCTTCCCGTGTAAATCCAATAATCTCTTCACATTTTTTGTTAGCATAAACGATCCTACCTTTTTGGTTTATAAAAATCATATTAGGAGATTGATCTGCAAGAACTCTGAACTTTTCCTCCGATTCTTTCAGTGATTTCTCGGAGAGTGTACGATTTGTGATATCTCGGAAACTCCACACCCTGCCCACCGGTTTTCCGTCAATCTTTTGAGGGTGCGAGAAACGTTCGAAGCATCTCCCGTCCTTGAACTCAAGCGTATCATAACTTTCTTTTTCAGGATTGTCATACAACTCTTTAACTTTTGAAATAAAATCTTTTGGATTTTTCAATTGATTTAGAACAAAATCAATTGCTTGTTTATCATTATGTGTGGCTAAGATAGCATCAGGTATACGCCACATTTGTGCGAATTGATTATTGAAATCTGATATTTTTCCTAAGCTATCGACCACGAGAATACCATCAGCTGTAGATTCCAAAGTCGCTCTCAGTAAAGAAACATTTTGCCCTGCATCTGTTTCAATTCTTTTTCGCTCGTCGATGTCAATTAAAATACCTTGAGCCCCGATTATTTTACCCGTCTTTTGATCGTGAATAGGAAGTGAGCTATCATTAATCCATTTCAGCTTACCCTTTGTTGTTCGAATTAGGATATCTGCTTTATAATGAGGAATATTTCCTTTTACCATTCGCCGACGGCACTCAGAAGGATCGTTAGGTATTTCGGGTAATAGGGGATTGACTTTTTCAACCAAACTACCAAAAAGCTTTTCCGTGAATTTACTTGGGGGGATGCCTAAAAGATCTTTTATACCAGCTCCGATATATTTATAATAGCCAGTTCCCAGTGATTGTCCAAATATAAGCTGAAAGGGGACACCGCCTGCATTTTCAATTACTTGTCTGAAAAATAATTCTGGATTGCTTAGGGTCATATCTGCATCTTTTCGCTTCATCGTGTCGGCCATATTCTCACTTCAATCATTTAAATTGAATTCTTGATATATAAAGTTATTATTGCTAATAAAATAGACTAAAACAATATTAAAATCAATTTACTAGCGCGGATGAAATATTCATCAGGAATGTCCTAAAATATTGTGTGGTGTGTATAATTCTTCGACGGATTTTATTTCATTGGCATCTAAGATAATTTCGAGCGATTTGACTGCATCATCAAGTTGCTCAAGTTTCGACGCGCCGATAATAGGTGCTGTAACGTGTGGTTTGTTGAGCATCCATGCCAGTGCGATCTGAGCGGGTTTAATGTTGCGCTTTCTGGCAAGCTTAGCAACGCGATCTGCTATTTTGAAATCTGATTCTGAATAATAAAGTTCGTGCGCGTACTTATCGGTTTTTGCGCGCTTCGTCTCTCCCTCGAAGTTCGGTCTGCGGTTACCGGCAAGGAAACCACGGGCAAGCGGACTCCAGGGAATGATCGCGACTCCTTCTTCTTTGCAGAGTGGGATCATTTCGCGTTCCTCTTCACGGTAAATGAGATTATAATGATTTTGCATAGAAATGAATTTTGTCCAGTTATGCTGTTCTGCCACCCGAAATGTTTTTGCAAACTGGTACGCAAACATGCTTGATGCGCCGAGGTAGCGAACCTTGCCCGAGTGCACTAGATCGTTCAGTGCTTCCATTGTTTCTTCAATAGGAGTTTCGTAATCCCATCTGTGAATCTGGTATAGATCGATATAATCAGTATCCAATCGCTTGAGCGAAGCGTCTATCGCATTCATGATATGTTTGCGGGATAAACCTTTATCATTCGGATGACCGCTCATGGGCCAGTAAACTTTTGAACCGATGATAACTTGATCGCGTCTTGCAAAATCTTTTAATGCTCTGCCTAAAATTTCTTCACTTCTCCCAAGTGAATACATATCAGCAGTGTCGAAGAAATTTATACCGAGTTCGAGTGCATGTTTGATGAAAGGCCTGCTTGATTGTTCATCTAATACCCAAGACCGCCAGTCGGGTGAACCGTAAGTCATAGTACCGAGACAGATTCGCGAAACTTTTAAACCAGATTTGCCGAGTTTGACGTATTGCATGGAAAAATTTCACAATTATTTTTAAAAATCATGTAGGTTCTATCTAAAGTCCTAGACAGCATGATATCTGATATCGCAAAGAAAATTTGTCTTATCTTTTTAAAATACTTATCCAAATTCCGCCACCCCCAATGATAAACATAATTGTCGCTTGCACTAATGTTTTATACGCGATAAGTTCACCCATCAGAGCATCATACGAAAACCATCCTCCTAAAATTATCAACCCTAAATAGATTACGAACATAATCTGTTTGGATATTTTATTCGCTCTCGGAGTTTCATGTGCCAAGAATCGGTTATAGATGATAAGCCCTAACATCGCAACGATCCCGAGTCCGGCAAATATAAGCCAGAAAGTTTTAATATCCGATTCTACTCCCGTCTGTCCCACAAGTGGTTTGAGCATCGATTCATACATTAGACCGCCCAAGTTTGAACCGACCAAACTTCCGATTACGCCGTATAAAAATGCATAACCCATATAGACGGCTTTTTTATCTGCCGGCGCAACCAGTCCGATGTAGCTGTAATATTTCGGATGTGCGGTCATTTCACCGATTGAGAACACGGCAATTCCTATTATGAATATCCAAACATTCGATGCGAATGCTAAACAAACAAATCCAAGTGTTCCTATAAAAATTCCTGCAACCATCGTTGAGAGCGGCTTTGTGTTTTTTACGATTCTACTTACTATCACCTGTAAAAGTATTATAGTGCCGGCATTAATGACTGTAACATGCTCAGAATCGAATTTGAGATTTATACCGATAGAGGCAAATGCATTATTAATTGGAGCAACATCAATAAAATCGCGAAGGAACCACAAGACTGAACCAAAATTTTGGAAATATAATATCCAGAATCCGGAGTAAACAAAAATCATCAACATAAAACGTGCATCACCGAGTACCATAGCCATGCCGCCTAAAACTTCTTTTAACGTTTTTGTGCTGGATGGTTTTGGCGGATCTTTATAAAAAAACAATGTTGGAATAAACATCAATGCCGTGTATAGAGAAGAAGCAATGAATACATAATTCCACGAAAATCCTTTCATATAACTAACGGCAAGCGGAGCGAGGAATGCGCCAAGATTTATCATCCAGTAATAAATTCCAAAACCGAAACCGGAGTTCGATTCATTGGTTGTACGGGCGAGTGTTCCGCTGATGATCGGTTTGAATAATCCGGCACCTGTTGCCATAACAAGCAAACTCGCAAACACAGCGCCGTATGCGCTCATATTTCCGCTTATGAAATATCCGGCCGATAGAAATGCGAATGCAACGATTAGCATTCTTCTGTATCCGTACCTATCGGCAAGTGCGCCGCCTAAAATCGGGATAACGTAAGTGCAAGCATAAATCAAACTTTGCAAGAAACCTACCGATTGCTCCGAGAATCCTAATCCACCTTCGCTGATAGAATTTGTGAGGTAGATTGCGAGAACCGAATTCAATCCGTAGTAAGCGGCACGTTCGAATAATTCCATAATATTCGAAACCCAGAAAACTTTCGGGAACGAGCGAAGTAAACTTGGAGGTTTATTTTCCATTATATTTATCTATTGAAACATGTATTTGAAATTGATTTATGTTCCGTCAATATACGCCTATCAATTTAAAAGTCAAAATTAAATATGGTAAATCATCCTATCCGCTTCCTCATTTTATCGGTTTGCTTATCTCTCACTTTCTTCGGATATTTAAATGGTTTTATGGATTTTCCCGCTGAAAATATAAAAGATAAAGTAAAAGATTTTCTTGAAAGCGAAAATCTTCGATCCACAATCTGGATAAAGATAGGATTGGGGATAATTTTATTGATTTCCTGTTTTCTCGTTTTCCCTCATCCCGAATCATCTGAGTATAGGTATTATGTTGGAGCGGTTTGGACGGAACGCGATTTAATAGCACCATTTTCTTTCCCGATTTATAAGGACCTTCATCGATATGAACAAGAACGCGAGGAAGCAATTCGTGCGGTAAAGCCGGTCTATTTTCGCAACGATTCAAATGCCCAAATTTCGGTTGACGCAACCCGTGCTTCATTTCGTTCGATTGAAAAGGCATCAATTGCGTATTGGGCATGGATGAAGAGCAAGAAACAGTCAGACTCCTTGAATTATTTTAATGCACTTCAAGGCCTGCCGCTGGGAATAAAGCAGGATGAGTGGAAGGTTGTTTTCAATTTTGTTGATATGCAAAATAAATCCGATAAGAATTCTATCCAAAATATTTTTGAAATCCTTGAATCAAAATTGGCGGATATTTATAAATCGGGCTTGCTCGATAAGCCTTTAGCTGCACATTCAGAGATCGCGTTGAGGAAGAAATCGATTGAAGAAATTATTCCAGCGCGGGATTATTTTAATATTGAAACCGCTATCAACCTTGTGGGGAATACTCTCAGTTCAAATGTCGGAGATCATCCTGCGAACGGTATAATTTTAAAGCTCATACGTCAACATTTAAAACCGAACATCGTATTCAGTGTTAGCACCACAAACGAGGTGATACAGACCGCTGCTGATAATGTCCCCCGCACTTTGGGATATGTTTCGGCACATGATCTGATTATCGGTAAAAATGAACCTATCACAGAACAAACAAAATTAAAACTTGATTCATTCAGACGGGCTCGCGCGGAGCATAATGCCTTTAATAATGGATGGAAACATTGGTTTAGCACGACTGTCCATATCGGGATTATATTAACACTTTTCGCTCTCTATTTATTCTTATTCAGAAAAAAAATATTTCAGGATAATGGCAAACTTTCTCTGATCACGATAATAATATTAATTGAAATCATTTTTGGTTATCTCTCCGTCAGTATTAATGTTCAAGAGCCGTTGCAATATTTAATTTTCGTTCCCGTTGCATCCATGTTATTAGCGATTATTTTCGATACACGGGTAGCATTTTATGGAACGGTTACAATCGCCTTTCTTATTGCTGGTATTCGAGGGAACGATTATGCGATAGCGCTGTCATCAATTGTTGCCGGAGCGTTAGCCGCGTATACGGTGCGTGATATCCGCAGCCGCACTCAAATATTTTGGTCGATGATTTATATTTTTGTCGGTTATGCTTTATCCATCCTTGCTCTCTCAATCGAACATATCGAAAATATAACTCAAATTATGTTGCAGGGTTCATTTATAATCGGGAACGCAATTTTTTCCCCGTTGATCACTTACGGTTTGGTGTTGTTGTTCGAAAAAATGTTTCACGTTACAACCGATTTAAGATTAGCAGAACTTGCCGATTTTAACAGTCCGCTATTGATTGAGCTGTCTGAGAAAGCTCCGGGTACATTCCATCATAGCGTTACAATCGGGAATCTTGCAGAGGCAGCCGCTGAAGCGATAGGCGCTAATTCGATTCTTGCTCGTGTCGGCGGGTATTACCACGACATAGGGAAATTATTGAAACCAGAATATTTTATTGAAAATCAGGTAGGACCCCACAGTCGGCATAATCGACTTAAACCTCGTATGAGCGCTTTGATCATTTCTGCGCACGTTCGTGAAGGAATTGAGCTTGGACGCGAGCATGGTATTCCTGAAGCTGTACTGGATTTTATTCCGCAGCATCATGGTACGACAAGAATTTCTTTCTTTTTTGATAAAGCGTTAAAGCAGGCGGCAAAACGGCCGACGAAAGATGGAGTTAGAGAGGAAGATTTTCTTTATCCCGGACCAAAGCCGCAAACCAAAGAAACCGGAATTGTTATGTTGGCAGATTCTGTTGAAGCGACGACACGCACAATCTCGGAACTCACTCCGCAAAAGCTTGAATCGGCAATCGATAATATGATTAAGCATAGATTCATGGATGGTCAACTCGATGAATGCGAATTGACTCTACGCGATCTGACAAAAATTAAGGAAGGATTTTTGAAAATACTTCTAGGTATTCATCATCATCGTATAAAATATCCTGAACCGGATACAGCAATTGAAGAATCAACCGCTGAATCTAAACAACCGGAATTATTGGTAGCAAAATCTATTACACATAATCCGGTAATACCACCCGTGGTGGAAGATGAAGTTTATATCCCGGCGATGGCAATTGAAGTTCAACCCACTCAACCGGCAATGCACCCTGATAAACAAGCAACGAAACAAGTTGATGAAGAGAATTCTGCCCAGAATCCATGATTGATAACCTTCGATCTTACATACATTATCTGAAGCTTGAAAAAAATGCTTCAAAAAATACGATCGAATCATACCAACTCGATCTGTCTCGGTATCTGGATTACATGAAATATCAGGGGGTAGGAAGATTGGAAGATGTTCAACAAAAACAGATCGTGAAGTTTTTGAATTCTTTGTCCGAACACGGTCTCTCTGCGCGCAGTGTTGCGCGAAATGTCTCCTCGATAAAAATGTTTCATAAATATTTAACCGGTGAAGGAATTTTAAAAATAAATCATGCGGAAAATATTGAAACACCGAAACTGTCGAAAACCCTTCCCGATGTTTTAAACCCTGATGAAGTTGAATCGATAATTTCGCAGCCAAATTCTTTTGAGCCGTCGGGGATACGTGATCGCGCAATCTTAGAGACGATGTATGCAACCGGCATGCGTGTTACCGAAGTAATCACGATGAAACAACGAGATGTTTACGCGGATGAAGGTATTGTCAGAGTTTTCGGGAAAGGGTCAAAAGAGCGACTTGTACCGATAGGCAGATCGGCACTTGAATGGATCGGAAAATATAAAAATGAAGTCCGTTCAGAAATCTCAGTGACAGGAAGAGGACAGGATGTTTTATTTCTCAACATGCGGGGGAAACCGATGTCAAGAATGTCGGTGTGGAATATTGTGAGATCGTGTACATTGAAATCAGGAATCAAAAAAGAAATTCATCCTCACACTTTTCGTCATTCATTTGCCACCCATTTACTTGAGGGCGGAGCCGATCTGCGCGCTGTTCAGGAAATGCTGGGGCATTCAGATATTTCAACCACACAAATTTACACACATATAGACAGAGAATATTTAAAAGAAGTTCACAAAACGTTTCATCCGAGGGGATAAATATTTATTATGGAAACAAACTTGATTGCAGATAAGAACGATCTTACTGGTAAATTTGAGCTATTACGCCAATTGGTAGGAAATACGCCATTGTTGGCAATAAGATTTTTGTTTAAAGGAAAAAGAAGGGTGATCTATGCGAAAGCTGAATATTTCAACATGACCGGAAGTATCAAAGATAGAATGGCATTTAATATATTGGAAAAAGCTTACCAGAGTGGAACTCTTAAGAAGGGTGACTTGATTGCCGAGGCAACAAGCGGTAATACAGGAATATCGATATCTGCCTTTGGACGAGCTCTCGGACATCCGGTCACTATCTATATGCCGGATTGGATGAGTCAAGAAAGGGTAGGTTTGATAAGAAGTTTTGGAGCAAAAATAATTTCGGTGAGCCGCGAACAAGGAGGATTTCTGGGCAGCATAAGAATGACGGAGGAGCTTGCAAAACAGCAACCTGATGTATTTTTACCATGCCAATTTTCAAATCAAGCTAATGTTGAAGCTCATGAAAAAACAACCGGACCGGAAATTTGGTGGCAGTTAAGCTCGAACTCAATTCATCCTGATGCATTTATTGCCGGAGTTGGAACCGGCGGGACTGTAATGGGAGTCGGAAATTATTTACGCAAACACAATTCTCAAATTCGCATTCACCCATTAGAACCTGCTGAATCACCAACTCTATCGACAGGTCACAAAGTCGGGCATCATCGCATACAAGGCATATCCGATGAATTTATTCCCTCAATAGTTCAACTCAATCAATTAGATAAAGTCGTAGCGGTGAGCGATGGAGATGCAATCATTATGGCGCAAAAACTTGCTTCTCAGCTCGGGCTTGCTGTAGGTATCTCATCAGGCGCAAATTTTATCGGTGCGTTAATGGTCCAGAACGAGATGGGTGACGAATCAGTTGTGGTTACGGTTTTTTCTGATGATAATAAAAAATACTTGAGTACCGACCTACTTAAACAAGAACCACTAAAAGCAGGATACCTCGCTTCGGATGTTGAATTGGTCGATATGCGAGCATTTAATCGTGTCTGCCATTTGTGTCGTGACGATTATAAGGAAGCAATTAAAAATACATCTGGGTCTCTATAGAATTAATGAAGAATCGAAATTTCTTTGAATAAAAGATCTTTTAAATATGCTTGAACAACTATATATACTTCCTATATTACTTTTTTCAGTCGTCATTCACGAAGTTGCACATGGTTGGATGGCTTTAAAACTTGGTGATCCAACCGCTAAACAAATGGGAAGATTGACATTAAATCCCGTTCCGCATATCGATCCGATCGGGTCGATTCTTGTCCCGTTGTTTTCACTTTTTGTCGCAGGCAGAGTTTTTATTGCATGGGCAAAACCGGTTCCGGTCAATCCGTTTAATTTTTCTGATTATCGGAGGGATGATATACTTGTTTCGATTGTCGGACCGATTTCAAATCTTATTGTCGCACTCGGTTGCACAATTATGTTTATTCTTGTTGCACTACTCGGACAAGTGGTACCGATTAACAATCCTGTTGTTGAGGAAGCATTCAGTTTCCTTTTCAAAATGTTCGCGGGCGGAATAACTCTTAATGTTGTTCTCGCGGTATTCAATCTTATACCGATACCGCCACTCGATGGTTCACACGTTGTTGCGGCAATGCTTCCGGATTCTTTAAGCGAACAATATCAGCGCTTGGGATTTTATGGAATTTTTATTGTCATAATTATAATGCGCTGGCAGCCGTTCAGTATGTTGTTTTCCAGCATTATAAGCGTTTTGTCTTATCCTTACTTTATGCTAATACAATTGGTAGTTCAATAAAAAATTATTATTCAATCATTCATTAGTTCAATCTCACAATGAAACAATTTAATGTAGCTGTGATCGGTGCAACCGGACTTGTGGGCCGGAAGATGATCCAAGTTTTGGAAGAAAGAAAATTTCCTGTCGCTAAACTTCGACTGCTTGCTTCAGCAAAATCTGCAGGGACTACAATTGTTTTTAACGGTCGGAATGTTGATGTCGACGAGTTGACAAAGGAAAGTTTTAAAGGAGTAGATGTAGCATTATTTTCCGCCGGTGGAGCAATTAGCAAAGAATTCGCACCTTATGCCGTAAAGACGGGAGCACTTGTTATAGATAACAGCAGTGCATTCCGCATGGAGCCTGATGTACCACTTGTTGTACCAGAAGTCAATCCGCAAGATATATTCAAACACAAAGGTATCATCGCAAATCCAAATTGCTCTACAATTCAAATGGTTGTTGTGCTGAAACCGATTCACGATAGATGGAGAATTAAGCGGCTTGTTGTTTCCACATATCAGGGAATAACAGGTGCAGGTAAAAAGGCGGTTGATCAGCTTGAAGGAGAATTGATGAAAAATTCAATTGTTGAGAACAAACTGCCGCACCAGATCGCTTACAATGTTCTGCCCCAGATTGATGTTTTTGCTGAAGGCGGTTATACTAAAGAAGAAATCAAGATTGTCAACGAAACGAAAAAAATAATGGGAGACGAATCGATTCAAGTAACTGCCACCTGTGCGCGTGTGCCTGTTATCGGCGGGCATAGTGAATCGGTTAACATTGAACTTGAACAGCCATTCAGGATTACAGACGTGACCGGTTTGCTGCGGAGAGCGCGGGGAGTGAAGTTGCAAGATGATGTTTCGAAAAGCATTTATCCAATGCCCATCTGGTCGCATGAGAAGGATGATGTATTCGTGGGTCGCATCCGCCGCGATGAAACGATTAAAAACGGATTGAATCTATGGATTGTTTCCGACAATCTCCGCAAAGGCGCTGCAACCAATGCAGTGCAGATAGCGGAGGAATGCATTAAACAAGTAAAAATTTAAAATTAAAAAGTAAAAAAAGGTTAGTTGACTAAAGTCAAATGTAATAGATATGGCAAGAGATTTATGTATTCCGCCATCAACATTTATTGCAGTTTGAATTTATGGAATCGAAAAATCAAAATATTGAAATATTAATTGATATCTGCCACCGTCTGTACGCAAACCGTTTTGTCGCTGCAACCGATGGTAATGTTAGTGTTCGGCTCGATAATGGCAACTTCCTCACTACGCGCACTGCCATTAACAAGGGTATGGTCACTGCTGAAGATTTGATTGAGATAGATTTCCAGGGAAATATTACTTTGAAATCCGGAATTCGAAATTCAACATCTGAAATCAGAAATGGCGAACCATCCATCAACCCTCATCCTTCATCCTTAGAATCAAAGCCATCTACAGAAGTTGGCATGCACATTTATATTTATTCTCAGCGAACCGATGTCAACGCAGTTGTGCATGCGCACCCACCGTATGCTACAGGATTTGCTACAGCTCGTCAACCGTTGAATGATTGCCTATTACCGGAAGTGATAGTCGGTCTTGGCGCAATACCTCTTGCAGAATATGCTACTCCATCCACAGATGAAGTCGTAAAATCGTTAGAACCATATGTGAAAACCGCAGATGCGATTCTTTTGGCTAATCACGGTGTCGTTACTTACGGCAAGGATTTGTGGGATGCGTATTTCAAAATGGAAAAGGCTGAACACGCCGCTCACATCACTTATATCGCTCGAATGTTGGGCGGAGAAAAACCGCTCAATCAGGAGGAAGTTGAAAAACTTCGGGCAATAAGTAATCAATCGTATGGCAAGGATTTTTCCAATAAAATTGCATGTCAGACAAGTTGTTCAAGTGAAGAAAAATCCGTAACTTCTCCATCTGATGATGAAATACGAGAAATTGTAAAAAAAATGCTAACAGCTTAGAGCAAAGAGCGTTGAGCATAGAGTTGTAAATTTAAATAGAAATTAAAAACATAGATATGAAATCAACAGGGAAAAATAATAAATCAAAAATCAGAGTCGGAGTAATTTTCGGAGGGCGTTCTGCCGAGCATGAAGTGTCGCTCGTTTCAGCTGCTTCAATCATATCCGCACTCGATAAAAAGAAATATGATATCGTTGAGATTGGCATTACAAAAGAAGGGAAATGGTTTTCTGGTAGCGGCTTACTCGATCGGATGAAAAAGAAATCAATCTATTATGATGAGATTAGCCGCTTCATTTCTCCTGATCCTATGCTTAGTTCTCCATTGTTGATTGATGGTCAACAAAGACCTTTGACTAAAAATGATTTAGATGTAATCTTCCCGGTTATTCACGGGACGTTCGGAGAAGATGGCACGATTCAGGGACTCTTGGAGTTTTCAGGAATCCCGTATGTCGGTGCCGGAGTTCTCGGCTCCGCTGTTGGAATGGATAAAGTGATTACAAAACAGCTTTGCGAAAATGCAGGGATACCGGTTGCTCCGTATATTTGGTTTCTTGAATCTGAATATAAAAAGAATCCAAAAAATATAATCGATTTGATAGAGCAAAAAATAAAATACCCATGTTTTGTCAAACCCGCCAATTCAGGTTCCAGCGTCGGGATCTCAAAATCGAAAAGTAGAAAATCTCTTGTGGATGCAATCAAAATAGCTCTTGGTTACGATAGAAAAATATTGATTGAAAAAAGTATAGAGAATGCAAGAGAGATTGAAGTAAGTTTGATAGGGAACGAAAATCCTGAAGCATCGGTACCGGGTGAAATAATATCTTCGAACGAGTTTTATGATTATGACGCAAAGTACATTGACGGAAAATCGGAATCGGTCATTCCCGCAAAACTCTTCAATCCGATAATAAAAAAAATCCGAGAATACGCTTTGCTTGGTTTTAGATCGATCGATTGTGCCGGAATGGCCCGCGTTGATTTCCTTGTGACAAAAAAAACGAACAAAATTTATTTCAACGAGATAAACACAATACCCGGATTTACTTCTATCAGCATGTATCCGAAACTCTGGGAAGCATCGGGATTACCTTATCACGGATTGCTTGATAAGTTGATTAGGTTAGCAATGGATAAAAATAAACAGAAGATTCGGAAAAGAAAAGAGTTCAATCCCAAAAGTGAGTGGTTCAGGAAATAAAAATTCTTGAAGGATTTTATGTGTTTGGTGATGATTGGTAAGTAGCGCTAACGGGAATCGAACCCGTATTACCGCCTTGAGAGGGCAGCGTCCTGAACCGTTAGACGATAGCGCCAGAATTCTTCTTTCCTCCAAAACAATATTAAATTAACTAAATTTTCAAATTAATCCAACTTTGAAGATAGATCCGTATAGACCTGCTTAATGATTTCTTCAGCCGCGTTTGGTTTGGAGAGAATTTTCGTAGATTCACGTGCACTTTTTAAAAGCGAAGGTTCGGTGAGTACACGTTTTAATTTGTATCCTAAATTTCGAATGTTAATTGCTTTCCATCCGGCTCCGTGCTCAACAATTATGTCTGCGTTTCTGCTCTCCTGTCCAGGGATCGGTTCAACAATAAGCACAGGTAACGATTTCGCCATCGCTTCAGAGGATGTAAGTCCGCCTGATTTTGAAATCAGCAAGTCGGATGCATCCATTAACTCATGAATATTATTTACAAATCCGTAAATTGTTTCTGAAACATTTTCGGGAAATCGGAATGAGTTTATTTCCGATTGTAATTTTTCATTTTTCCCGCAAACAATAATGATGTTAAATTTTCTCTTCCCAAAGAGTGATACGGTGTCATTGATTTGCTTGATGATCTCCGTGACTTTACCCATTCCGTAACCACCCGATAGAACCAGAATCGTAAAATTATCCGGATCGATCTTTAATCTGTTGCGGACAAGTCTTTGATTTTCTTTTTGTTTGAATTCCGGCATCACCGGAATTCCACTGATGATTATTTTTTCTTCCGGAACATCCTTATCGGTTAACTGCCATGCCGATTCTTCGTGGTAAACAAAATATTTTTCGATTATCGGATCGACCCAAAGGCGGTGGACATCGAAATCTGTTGTTACCGCATAGAACGGTGCAGTGATTTCTTTCTTTTGTAGGAGATCAGAAATTGCAACATATGGCAGATAATGTGTGCAGATCACTGCGTCCGGTTGGAAATCTTTTAGCATCCGTACATATTTGTTGTAATTTAATTTGTCGAATGTTTTAACGATGCCGTGTTTTTTTAAATACTTCCGTTCCGATTGTTCATAAAAATATCCCCATAGTTCCGGCGCATGGTTCACCATTTGAACATAAGATTCGGTATAGATTTTCTTAAATAATTTCGATGTGAAATTCAAAACATCATGATGTTCGGTGTAGATTGGCAACTTCAACAGCGATGCCGTGCGATGCAGAGCTTCTGCTGCGCGGATATGCCCGGCACCACCGGAACATGATAAAATAAGAAATCTTAGTGGTTGAATATTTTTAGAAGAGATTTTATTAATATCTTCCTCAAGTAATAGAATGAGATATCAGTTGAAAGGATTAAGCTGCCCGGCTAGGAGTCGAACCTAGCTTTCCTTGATCCAAAGTCATACTTGCAGCATAAAATCATATCAATTTGAGCATAAATTTAGCTGAATCTTTTATCATTTCCAAAATCATAATAAGATTTTGGAAAAATTCCTGAGAATGAATTTCAATCGACTATCTCAACTGAATACAAACATTAACTGCACCCTAAGTGTTTATCTGTATGAGCATATAATGTAAGGGGATGCCATTGACGGTTATCGTTTGTGGATGAAATATTTATGTAGATAGCGTTGTGGATAGATCAAACTATTAAAGGTGCATTTGCAAATAGATCGATTCTTGATTACCAAATTGTAATTTCCTAACTTCATTAATCAATTGACCGTAAATTATAGCAGGAGTTTTTCTATCGTCCGGCATTATCAAGTCCGTAATATCGAAATAATCATCAAACAAAGTATACTTTATTCCATCATCACGCTGATGGTGCTTGGTCTTTATTTCTTTCTAGTTTACCTGACTGAATGGATTGGTGGTACGCATATTCAAGAAATTCATTTGCTCGGCATTATTGGTGCAGCTATCATTTTCCTCCCGATCAGGAATTTATTACAAAGACGCATCGATCGACTTTTCCACCGTGAGCAATATGATTCAACAGGTAAAATTGCCGATTTTGAAAAAGCCACAGAAGGGGTGTTCGACGAGGAAAAATTACACGGGGTAATATTCGATTTTCTAAACTCAATCTTTCATTTCAATTCATTCACATGTGTGAAACGCATAGATGATGATTTGTATCAATCATCTCATCATATGGGACACAGCCAAGGTATTGCAACTATTAAAATCAATCCGTCTAAGATACTCAAGGATTTATTGTCAAGGGGACGTCCATTTGATTACAGAAAGCTTGACAATAACATACCGGAATTGAATCAGCCTGATGCGGAACTTGTGCTTCCACGGGTTTCCCTTAACAAAATTCAAGGATTTTTCGTGTGTGGTCGAAAAAAATCCGGTAAAGAATATACACTTGAAGATATTCGGCTTCTCGGTGTACTCACTAATAGGGCAGCAGCACTATTCCATACAGCAGAACTCTATAACCGTGAACTTGAGAGACAGCTTGCCGTTGAGCATGAGCGTGGAAGAATTTCAAAAGATTTACACGACGACATTGGTTCCAGCCTGACACGTATAACTATGTTTAGTGAGTTGGCAGGATTAGAGTTAAACAAAATTAAAACGGCAGACGATTTCTCAACCGAACATGTAAAAAAACTTTCCTCCTTGCTCGAGGATATCTCTCATAATTCACGCGATATAATTGAAGCAATGAGTGACGTTATATGGTCAATCGATCCGAGAAACGACACGCTCGATAATCTGACCCTGCGGATGAAGAACTACATTACTCGCTTATTAGCGGCAAAGAATATATCGTACGATATTTCAATTGCACCTGAGCTGCTTGATCTGCAATTACCGATTGCATTCAAACGGCATATTTATCTCATATTCAAAGAGAGTCTGAATAATATCATCCGCCATTCACAGGCAACGAAAGTAACACTTTCAATTCAGCAAAAAGAAAAGACGCTCTTGATTTCCATTAGCGATAATGGTAAAGGATTTGATGCCGGACAAACATTTAGTGGAAGCGGTATTAAAAATATTCGCCAACGCACTCACTCACTTAATGGCAATATCAAGATAGTTTCCAAACCGTTAAGCGGAACATCAATAGTTCTTGAGCTAAAAATACCTTAAACAAGGGATTGTCTTTTGACAAATAATAGTTTATATAGATATATCTTAATTGAGGACAATGCAAATTGAAAAACCGATGAAAGTTATAATTATAGAAGATGACAAGGAGTTGCGGGAAACTTACGTACAGATAATAAGGGAAGTAAGCAATTTTTCCTGTGTTGGCGCTTTCAGCGATTGCGAATCGGCAATAGATTCTTTAGATGATGTAGTTCCTGATATAATTCTGATGGATATTGGATTGCCGGGTATGTCGGGCATTGAAGGAGCAAAAGTCATGAAGTCTCTTCATCCATCAATCGAGATTATCATGCTGACGATATATGAGGATGAGGATAAAATATTTCAATCGATTTGCGCCGGTGTTTCGGGGTATATATTGAAAAATTCTCGCCCCGCAGAAATTGTGCGTGCGATGAAGGAAATACACAATGGTGCGCCGATGAGCGCTCCAATTGCCCGACGTATTATGAGCTTTGTTCGACAATCAGCGCCGACAAAAGATAACGATTTCAATCTTACAACACGCGAAATAGATATCCTCCAGTTGATCGTAGAAGGAAACAGCGACAGGATGATTGCAGAAAAATTATTCATCAGCATTCATACAGTTAACTCTCATCTTAAAAGTATTTACGGTAAGCTCCACGTTCATTCCAAACCACAAGCGGTTTCAGCGGCTCTTAAACACCGTATAGTCTGAACCATATCTCTCATTTTCTTCATTAATCCTCATTTTTGGACAAAAATACCTTATTTAAGGGATTGACCCAAAGTAATATCTTTGGTATATATGTAAGTGTTTTGATCACAAAACACGGTAACATTCGTTCTAAATTGGAGGGCTGACGGAGGGTGTTGTTTGGACACCCTCCAAATATTTTAGCATAAGCATTTGTAATAGATTAATATGAACTAAGCATGTCTGAGCAAACGTGGTCGATATTTCTCATCAGATATTTTCGTCATCTGCGTTCGGGCATTCTCAATTCTGACTATTCTCGCTCATTCCATTTTACCCAAATTGAAAAATACCTTGTTTAAGGGATTGATTCTATTATTAATCTTGGGTATATACATAACGGTGTTTTATTGGGAACAATGTCATGGCAAAACGCGGAATAGGGATACAACTTTGCTTTTTGTAACTAATATATCTGAATAACTGTTAGGTTAGATAGCCAATTTAATTGTCAGCTTCTTAATAAACTAATATCAAAAGGAAAACCATAATGAATCTAAAAATAAAAATTATTATGCTTATCATTGCATGTTTTGGAACATACACTTCCTCAGATAGCGGAGTTAAATCAAAACGTAAAATTGTGCAATTCTATAAGCACGATTCGCAAAAGGGTATTCAGAATTTGCAATCCATTCTTAATCATAAATTAAATGTTACATGGAATGAGTCTAATAAAACACCGGCTTTCATCGGAGGGAAATTAACGGTGAAAGGATATGCAGCATCCTCAAATAAATCTGCTGATGGAATAAGATTTCTCTCTGAAAACAAAGAACTTTTTGGATTAAAAGAACCTGCAAAGGAACTGGAGGTCATCTCGAATATCACTGATGAATTATCAATGACACACGTGAAATATCAGCAAGTAATAAATGGAATAAAAATATTTCAGGGTCAGGTGATCGTTCATTTCAATTCCGATGGATCGATAGAATCTGTTAATGGAAGGTACTTCCCGACTCCCGAAATAAATACGATTCCGTCAATAAGCAAGGAAGCTGCAATCTCGACTGCTGAAAAAAGTTTGAAGCATTACAATCCAAAAAGTATATCGGCTGAGTTAATGATCTATTCGAAGGGAGTCCAATTATTTCTAGTTTATGCTGTAAAACTCCCGTCGTTTGAAACTCCAATGATGCTCGTGTTCGTTGACGCTCAGAACGGTAAAGTTATTAAAATTGATGACGGCATCAGGTATGATGGTCCCGCGGTTGGCACTGGTGTCGGATTGAATGGCTCGTCAAGATCTATCCATACATATCTTTCTGGCGGGAAGTATTATCTGATAGATGCAAGCTTGCCGATGTTTGTTCCACCGATAGATAGCTTCAAAGGTGTGGTTGATACATACGACGCACTAAACGATACAGCAGGTAACGGTTATTTAAGTGCCGGCAGAGTTAGCGATCCCAATGATGATAACATCTTTAATGACAACGAGCGTCTCAAGGCAACGGTTGACGCTCATTATTTCAGCCGGGATGTATATGAGATATTTAAATCCCGTTTCAGCAGAAACAGCTTAGACAATGCCGGTGGTTCGCTTATCAACGTTGTTCACTATAAAATTAATTTAAATAATGCCTTCTGGAATGGAATGTTCATGACGTACGGCGACGGTGACGGAGTAATGTTTTCAAATTTAGCCGGTAGTTTTGACGTGATTGCCCATGAGATGACTCACGGCGTAACAAATAAAACAGCAAATCTGATTTATGAACTTCAGCCTGGCGCTCTCAACGAAGCTGTTTCAGATATTTTTGCATCAATAGCCGATAGTACAAACTGGCTGATTGGTGAAGACGTTTACACTCCCGCGATTGTTGGCGATGCTCTCAGGAATATGCAAGATCCACACAACGGACATTTTTCGGCCGACCAGGAGTGGCAGCCGGCGCATATGAGTGAATTCGTTTTTCTTGCCAATGATGCTGATCATGATCACGGCGGTGTTCATATTAATTCCGGAATCATCAATAAATCTTTCTACAATCTTGCTTCGGTTATTGGTCATTCAAAAAGCGGATTGATCTGGTATAGAGCTTTGACTGTTTACTTGACAAACAACTCGCAATTTATTGATGCAAGAACAGCTTGTTTGAATGCCGCGAAAGATTTATTTGGCAGCGGATCGACAGAAGAAACTGCGGTTGGAAGTGCTTTTAGTGCTGTAGGAATAGGCAGTGATACCGGTTCTACATACGATCTGGTTTATGATGACGGTTCTTCCTCCACAGGCGTTTATGAATTGGATGCTAGTTGGGAATTGGCAGTTAAGTTTACACCGCCTGTTTCAAACGTAACAATTACAAATGTTAAAATAGAAATCACCGGTGATAACGCCGGCGGATCGGGGCATTTTACATTAAAAATGTATAATGCTAATGGGACAAACGGTTTACCGGGGACACAAATTATTACGCCTTATTCATATACGCCTGCACAAGTTGGTTGGCAATCATTCGATATTACAGGTGCGAATATTAATGGAGAGTTTTATGTCAGCGCAGAATACGATGGTGTTAATCAGCCATTTGTTGGAGCAGATAATCCTCCGGGCAATCAGAAAGCATATGAATTTAACGGATCGACTTGGACACAATTAATTTCACCAAACGATTATACGTTATTCATGCGTGCAACTGTTACAAGTCTAACGGGAGTTGTTGAAATTGATTCAAGGATACCTGAAAAATTTGAGTTGGCTGAAAATTATCCTAATCCCTTCAATCCGACCACTACTATCAAATATTCCATTCCTGAAGCTCAGGATATTATGGTCAGTGTATACGATCTGAAAGGAAGTAAAATTGCAGATATTGTTGATGGATTCCAATCTGCCGGCACATATCAGGTCACGTGGAACGGGAAAAATAATTTGGGTGAATCGGTGTCGAGCGGCGCATATTTTTATCGTCTCCAAAGTAGAAATCATATTGAAACGAAAAAACTTTTGCTGCTTAAATAATAAGATAACAACCGTTATCATTTCATCAAACAATACGAGGTCATCGTGAGACAATTTCTACTAGTTCTTTCTATCTGCATAATTTGCTCAAGCATTTTTTCTACCAACACCCAAGCACAATGGATTCAAACCCACGGTCCTACAGGTGGTGGTGTGATATCTCTTGCCACCACCGGCTCGGCAGTCTTTGCCACATCCGGCGGGTACTTTTATCGGTCAACTGATAACGGTGCTAATTGGACGCAGTTTCCTTATGACGGGAACGGCGGTTGGATGGCTGTTCATGCAGGTCTCCTTTTTCTGGCGCGTGATGGTGTGCAGCGCTCATACGACAACGGCGATACTTGGATTGAATCCAATGTTGGATTGACAAATTTGAACATCAACAAACTGGAAGTAGCCGGGTCGAGCATTTTTGCTTTGATCGATTCGGCACGGGTGTTCCGATCGGACAATGATGGCATTAGCTGGTACAATGCTAAAATAGATGGTTATGGCTATGCGATCACTTCTATCACAACTGCGGGAAATAAAATTCTCGCAGGTGGGCAGGGCGTATTCCGCTGGGATGACTCGGTGTGGACAAGAATAGACTCAGGATTCAGCGTCACCAGCATCACTGCCATGGCAGCGGTAGGGTCGTCTCTTTTTGCAGGAGACTCTCACGATGGTATATATCGGTCCACCGACGGCGGAAATCACTGGAAACTCGTCTATCCAAGTTTCTTCCCCTCTATCCGTGCGTTCATTGGAGTTGGCGGATCG